>CAXGUU010000290.1:0-4262 GCA_964012875.1 uncultured bacterium | reverse complement strand
ACCAGGCTACAAAATCAGCAATGCCTTTCTCAATCGGTGTCCCCGGACGATAACCAACATTTTCGACGAGCGCCGCCACATCAGCGTAAGTATCCGGCACGTCGCCGGGCTGCAACGGCAGCATATTTTTCTTGGCTTCGACGCCGAGGCATTTCTCAAGCGCGCCAATAAAATCCATCAGTTTCACGGGCGAGTTGTTACCGATGTTATAGATGCGGTGTGGGGCCGCGGACGTGCCCGGATCAGGGCTCGCCGAATTCCATGTCGTACTTGGTGCAGCGATCGTATCGAGGCAACTGATCACGCCACCGACGATATCGTCGATATAGGTGAAATCGCGCCGGTGGTTGCCGAAATTGAAAACGTCGATCGGCTCGCCATTCAAAATCTTCCGCGTAAACAAAAACAGCGACATGTCCGGTCGTCCCCACGGTCCGTAGACCGTGAAAAATCGTAAGCCGGTCGCGGGCAGACCACAGAGGTGGCTATAAGTATGCGCCATTAACTCGTTAGCCTTTTTAGTCGCCGCGTAGAGCGAGACCGGGTGGTCAACATTATGGTGCTCTGAAAACGGCATTTTAGTATTTGCGCCATACACCGAGCTCGACGAGGCGTAGACCAGGTGCTCCACGTCGTTGTGACGGCAACCTTCAAGCACGTTCATCGTGCCGACGATGTTGGCATCAATGTAGGCGTGCGGATTCTCCAGCGAATAGCGAACCCCGGCCTGCGCTGCCATATGTACCACGCGTTCCGGTTTGTGTACCTGGAACAGCGCTTCCATCGCCGCACGATCTTCGATGTTAAGCTTCGTGAAGGAAAATCCGGGATGTGACTCAATCCGCGCCAGGCGCGCGTATTTAAGATTGACGTCGTAGTAGTCGTTCAGATTGTCGACGCCGATAATTTCATCGCCACGCTGCAGTAAATGCTCGCTCAGTCGCGCGCCGATAAAACCGGCAGCGCCAGTAACCAGAATTTTCATAGATTAGGAGGAGCTTTCGAAGAGCGCGTATTTTTACATATCCGCCAGCATATCGGTGTTAAAAATTAAGGCTTTAGCCACGATATCGTCACAGATCTGGTAACATTCGCCCAAACTTTCAGCGCAGAGGTTTTGTGCATGGAACAATCCGGACTCAGTGGCATCGATGACATGTCGGTTGATACAGAGAACCTGTATCGCGAAGAATCAATCACCGACCTCAAATCGGCGACGATCAGGCAATTGATACCGATCAACATCGACGGCAGCGAAGACAGCTCCCGCTCGAGACAGTTCATCGGCGATACGACCCTGATGACGCAAATGGGCCCGATTCCGGTGCAATTCCCGTTGGAAGCACAAACCCTCGCTGAAGCCTTCGATCTGTTTCCCGAGGGAATCAAAGGCGCCGTCGAAAAACTGAACGACCGCGCGCGCGAAATGGCCCGCGAAGAAGCCTCGAGAATCGTGGTGCCCGGCCAGGGCGCTGCCGGCGCCGGCATACCGGGGATGCCACCCGGAGGCGGCAAATTCTGACGCTGGCAAGCCGCTGGCGCCAGTCCCTGTGAACAAGGCGCCTCAACCTGCATCAAACCCAATAATGCGCTTTCGAGCCGGCATAAAACCGCGGGCAACGGCAGTTTTGAACGGGCTTGCCCCGGCCGGGCAATGATTCAGTCATGGCTACTGGAGGTGGACGCGTTAAACATTGAGCGCGGCGAGCTCGATCTGATTCGAGACTTAAGTTTCGCAGTAGGGAGCGGGCAACTCGTGCACCTCCAGGGTCCGAACGGGTGCGGCAAAACATCGGTTATGCGTACCATCGCCGGCATCGTGTTGCCGGCGGCAGGCAGCGTGCGCTGGAATACGGGACCCGTTTCAGAACTGGCGGATTATTCCAGTCACTACAGCTATGTCGGCCATCGATACGGGTTGAGCGAACACCTTTCTCCCCTCGAAAATCTGGCGATGCTGATTGATATTCGCCCAATCAAGCCGGTTCGGAACGCGGTGGACGCGCTTGAGCTGTTTAATGCAGCATCAATCGCCGAACGGCCTGTCCGCTATCTCTCGGCCGGGCAGCGCCAGCGTGTGGCCCTCGCCCGACTGGCCCTGTTTGATACGCCGTTGTGGCTGTTGGATGAACCCTTCACAGCACTGGACGTTGACACGCGGGCGCGAACCGAGACGCTGATGGAAAATCATCTGGAGGCTGGGGGCATTGTCGTGATCGCGACCCACCAGGCATTTGATTGCCAGGCCCCCGTTACTACGATTTCGCTGGCGTCTTGAACGGTCCGCACCAACGGGGGGTTTTGCTCGGGCTGCTCAGGCGCGAACTATTGCGCACCTGGCGCGAACCGGGCGAAGCTGTGCATGGGACACTGCTGTTTATTCTGATTGCAACAATCTTCCCCTTCGCGACAGAACCGACCTCTGCAGCGCTCGGCGAATTTGCAGTGGGCATCGTGTGGGTCGCGGCCATGGTGGCGGCAACCCTGTCGCTCGACGGCTTGTTCCGGGCAGATTTTCAAGACGGCTCACTCGAATTGATGGCAACTTCCGGCGCTTCACTGGCACTGGTCGGGATGGGCAAGGCTGGCGCGCATTACCTGACCGCATGGCTGCCAATAGCGCTCCTGGCCGGGCTGGCTTCGCTCATGTTCGGCGTCTCCGTCGGCATGATTGGCGTCGTGGTTGCCAGTCTGCTGGTGGCTGGACTGTCAATCAGTCTTATCGGTACACCCATCAGTGCACTCACGGTCGGGTTGCGCGGCAGCGGTATGCTACTGGCGTTGCTGATCCTGCCGTTGTACATTCCACTCCTCATTTTTGGCGCCAGCGCCGCCGTCAGCTTCGGTCAGCACCGGGGCGCCGCGGCCGAGTTCTACTTTCTCGCCGGCTACCTGGCCCTCGCTCTGACCATCGCCCCCTGGGCCACGGCCGCTGCTATCCGGATCCGCCTCAGCTGATGTTCGAATTCGCGCAAAAATACGCTTCGTTGATGCATTTCTACCGGCTAAGCGTCCGACTGTCGCCGTGGTTTGGCGGGGTCGCGGCATTACTTTTTGCCGCTGGCCTGTACGGCGGTCTCTACCAGGCCCCCGCGGACTATCAGCAAGGCGAAAGCTTCCGCATCATTTACGTCCATGTACCCAGTGCCTGGATGTCGCTCTTCGTTTACATGGTGATGGCTGGCGCCGCATTCAACGTGTTGGTCTGGCGCGTCAAGGTTGCTGAAATCGCACTTCGAGCCGCCACACCCCTCGGTGCATGGTTCACGTTCCTGGCACTGGTTACCGGAGCTATTTGGGGCAAACCAATGTGGGGCACATGGTGGGTGTGGGACGCGCGACTGACATCGGAACTGATCCTCTTATTCCTGTATCTGGGTGTGATTGCGCTTCAGAACGCCATCGATGATCGGCGGGTCGCCGCACGCTCCGCCGCCGTGTTGACCTTGATAGGCGTGATCAATATTCCGATCGTTCACTACTCGGTTGAATGGTGGAGCACGCTGCACCAGGGACCGACTGTGTCGAAGTTCGACAAACCCTCTATCCACATTGAAATGCTGATCCCGTTGCTGATTATGATGACCGCCTTCATGAGTTATTTTGCCGCGGTACTGCTTGTCCGTATGCGCATCCTCGTTTTGCACTACGACAAACACAGTCAGTGGCTAAAACAAGCACTTTCATCTGAATGCGAGCGAGAAAATTCGAATGTCTGAGTTTTTTTCCATGGGCGGCTATGCCGGATACGTGTGGTCGGCGTACGGTATTTCGGGCCTAGTTTTGCTGCTGAATGCGATCCTGCCCGGGCGTCGTGAGCGGCGCGAAATTGAACGTCTGCGGCGAGAATACGCAAGGAGCGAACAACCATGACGATGACGCCGCGCCGTAAACGCACCTTTATCGTTTTACTGTCGATCGCCGGCATTTCGGCCGCGGCCGGTCTCATACTGATGGCCTTTGAAAGTAACCTCATGTACTTCTACAGCCCGAGCGAAGTGGCGCGCGGCGAGGCGCCCACCGGGCGGCCGTTCAAGCTCGGCGGTATGGTCGTCGAGGGCAGCGTGTTACGTCAGCCACAGGGATTGGGCGTCTGGTTCACACTGACCGATTATGCCGAAGAGAAAATCGTCTACTACGAAGGCATCCTCCCGGACCTGTTTCGCGAGGGGCAGGGCATCGTCGCCAAAGGGCAAATCAATGAAACCGGGGTTTTCGTCGCCGCAGAGGTGCTCGCAAAGCATGATGAGAATTACATGCCG
>CAXGUU010000289.1:0-4278 GCA_964012875.1 uncultured bacterium | reverse complement strand
TGACGCCGGCAGTTACGACGACACACAGGCATTGGTGTTTGCCAACCGCGACGAGTCTCGCGAAATAAACGGCTGGGTGTTCATTCCGCAACTGGGTCGGAGCCAGTCGCTAGCCTCGTTTTCGACCGAAGAATCGATGTTTGGCAGCGATATTCTGCCGACTGATTTCCTAATCTATTCAAGTCGCCTGACAGACATGAAATGGACGTACAAGGGAACCAGTTTTATGCTACTGCCCATGTATCGCCATGACCGGGTTGAACTCGCGCACAAAAAGGCTCGCAAACACGACTACTGGCATGTCGACTTCGCGGGACGGGCCGGTTGCTTTCCGAAAGTCAACTGGCAGGTCAGGCCCGTTTTCATTCTAGAAGGCGAAGCGACAGACCCATCTGCCCATGTTTCGAGGCGCGTACTCTATCTCGATCAGCAAACCCACATCGCACCTTTTTGGAAAGTCTATCGGGAAGACGGCGGGCTGTGGAAATTCGTAATCGCCAGCTATGCCCACCCTAACTCGCACGTTCGCCACAACAATGAATCAGGTGCGCCGATCTTGACGGCGTTTTCGACGATTGATATCCAGACCAATCGGTGCACCACTATGCAGTTGCTTACGGTCGTCAATACCGACGACGTCCAGGCCAAGGACTTTGAAACGTCGAGAATGCAGAGCGGAAGCGGCCGTAGCTTCCGTCGATGAACCACTGTTTGTTTAAGTAAAGCGCGAACAACTGAAATTAACGAGGGAGGCAAATCATGAAATACAGCTTGCATGTGCAAACACGAATTACGGATTGGCATTTCATCCGTGAACTTGAGAATCTTGGCTACGACGCCGCGTGGGTGCCCGACACCCAGATGATGTGGTCCGATTGCTACGCAACGATGGCGCTGGCCGCGCAAAACACGTCAAAAATCAAAATCGGGACCGGGGTTGCCATCGCCGGCACCCGCATCGCACCAACCACCGCGGCCGCGATTTCGAGTGTCAACGCAATCGCACCGGGCCGCATTTTCCTCGGCATTGGTACCGGACACACGGCGATGCGAGTCATGGGTCAGGACCCATTACCAATCAAGGAATTTCGGGAATACCTGAGAGTGGTCCGTGCCATGCTGGACGGGGAGGAAACCGAATTCACCTACCGCGACAAAACCACCTCAATCGTTTGGCAGAACCATGGCGACGGGTTTCGCAATATAGAGGATCGGGTGCCAATATATGTCGCTGCCAACGGGCCGCGCGCGCTACGGTCGGCAGGTATGTTCGGCGACGGCCTCGTATCGGTATTCAATGAACAAAAAGAAGTCCTGGACTTCAACATGAATTACGTCAATGAAGGGGCAAAGAAGGCCGGCCGCAGCATCGACGATTACCACACGGTGTCCCTGACCAACGCAGTTATCCTGAACCCGGGAGAGAAGTTGACTGACGATACAGTGGTCGAACGCGCAGGTTCCTGGGTCGTGACCGCACTACATTTTGTCTACGAAATCTGGCGCTACACCAAAGACGACAGCGTAGTGCCGGAATACATGAAAGACATTTGGGAGGAGTATAACGATCACGTCGAGAATTTCCCCCTATCGCCAGACAAATGGCACCAGCTCATACATGAGGGACATTGCAGTTATTACACGCCGGGGGAACGCAAATTCGTCACACCGAAAATGATTGAAGGTACATCCATGGTCGGGACGCCTGAGGAGTTGGCGGAAAAAATCCGCGAGGCGGACAAAAACGGTCTGCGCGAAATCAGCCTGCTTCCATCACTCGACGGTTTGCGTCAATCGGCCAAGGATTTCGCTGAAAAAGTCATTCCACTGGTCTGAGAACCGCTGGCCCACGCAACAGCAAAGGCCGGCAATGCCGGCCTTTCTTCTTTCAGGGGCGTCGCGCGAGGTTAAACGATCACATGTTCCCGCGTAATGATGAAATCGAGCGGTTCCGTCACGAAGTTCGATTCATCCGCACGTGTCGCAGCGTATTCGTGGGTACGCGCGGACTCGCGCATCGCATCGATATCTCTGAACCAGGTCAACGCCAGTCCGTCTAGCGGCGGCGGTTCGTGCCGCTCATATGCCGCACGCGTCGTATGGTTCTGAACATAGCGAGAGACGGTCGGGATCGCTGCTCCCAGCGGCCCGTGCACGACACGCCAGTGATGTTGAAAGTCATTAATTGCCATGTCGGGTTTTCGTTTTACCAGCTCGATGTTCTTAACCCCTTCAGCGTGCGCGGGACCGTCCTTGATGACATGTTCCATGACGAACAATTGTCGATGCTCGCCGGGCTCAATGAATGCCTGCTGGTCGTCCTCTACTTTCTGCAACGCGGCGCTGCCGTGCAAGACTCGCAAGGCATCACTGTTGTCAAACCACAATTCGGCGACACCATCGGCAGCGGGTTCTCCTTTACGGTAGCCGCCGAGCAGCGTGTGGCATTGCACGTAACGTCGAAGTCCCGGCAACTTCCGTACCAGATCAGCGTGGGTGGTACGCCAGTAATCCTGAAATGCTTCCGGCTGCAGAGCGGCGCGCCGCTTGATTATCGATACCAGTTTAATCATGTCATTTATGTACGGCTTTCGGATCGAGTTCGTCTCAACTGCGCCCTGGTTCAGTTGCGCTGTAACGCGGCAGCTGGTCTAGACTTCGGTACCATAGCGCGGGCGAGTCGGCAAAGATGTGGACTTCCGGTTTTCGGCCCTCAAGGTCATCGAACAAGCCAGCCCGCACACGTACCGAACTCGAGCCAGCTCTGCGGCTGTAAATCATACCGCCGCAGATACTGCAAAATGCCCGCTCTTTGGCGGCAGTGACGCGGTAGTTCGCCAGATGATTTCCAGGATCACTCAGGTCAAAGTCGTCACAGTTAACCGGAACGACCGTCAGGTAGGCACCGCCGCATTGCTTGCGACATTGGCCGCAGTGGCAATTGGTTACAGTGCCGTCGATCGCTCTCACCCTTACCGTAATCGCGCCGCAGGCGCACTGCCCCTCTAGCATCGACCCTGCACGTTATGTTCATGGCAAGTTGACATCGGCTCATTATACTTCGACTGCACCTGCCAATTTAGCGACTGACGCCGGTTAACAGTGCGATACAGAACTCAGCGGGGAAGACCAGGGGCACGGCGCGGGCGAGAGGAAGACCGGAGTTTATCTGGTGCAGATTAGGATCGGAGACGCACCCGCAACGCCGACCGCGACCTCCACAGTGGTTTTACATCGCCCTGCCAAAGTTAGTGGCGGTTGAGCACGCTTTGTCATCATGGCACCATGCGAGGGAACCTCAATACGCATAGCGCATGAACAAACCACCTCGCACGCCGGTTCCTCCTGCGGCAATTTTCCTCTGGCTTTGCGCATCCGTTTGTTTCCTGCAGACAGCGATCGCGGATTCGCCCGCTGAACCTCCTTTACTCAGAGGCACGTGGGTTCTCAACGACGATAGCGATGAACCCAAAGAAGCCTTCAAGGGCAAAATGCGTAAATCTCGCTACCCGATACCACAAAAACCGACCAACAACAGAAATCCATCGATTTACGATGGTGCACAGGCGAACTACTGGGAAACCATCCGTGGTGGGAAAGAACGTAAATCGATCAAGGACCTGACACGGCTTGGCGCCGCCTACCCGTTGGTGACGGCAAATTCACTGGAGATCAGCGTAGTTGAAAGCGGCTACGATTTCGTTTACGACGACGTTCTTCCGCGCCTCGTCAAACCCAACCCAAGCGGCAGGATCTTTTCCGCTAAGGGCGACGAACTGGTCGAAGATACCTTTGGATTCACCCTCGCGTACTGGGAAAAAGAAGTTCTGGTCCTGGAGACGGACCCACCCAGCGGCGGAAAGATCGTCGAAAAAATAAAAATGCTCAACGACGACAAACTGGAATATTCGATAAGAATAAAGAGCCTCGTGCTCAAAGAACCCGTGGCCATCCGCCGCATCTTTGACAAATCGAAATAGTGGTCCATAGCGATAGGCCGCGCAGCCAGAACCAGGTCCGTCCCTAACCGCCACCCTGTCTGGTGCCACCGGAATCCAGATGATATAAAGCGCCGCTGACTGAGCGACCGCCCTTTCGGCCCGCGCACAAAAACAAATTTTCCGGGGAGTACTACATGTTCGGATTTGAGCCGCTCGTGTTCTGGGGCTGGACCTTTCTCGTCATGTACATCGGGATGATGCTGCTGTTTGGCTTCGTTGGCATGTCCCGAGTCAAAGACAGCGACGATTTCGCAACGGCACGGGGCGGTTACGGTCC
>CAXGUU010000288.1:0-4286 GCA_964012875.1 uncultured bacterium | reverse complement strand
CGTGGCCTTCACGCCGAGGTCGGCGAGTCGTTTGATTTGGTAAATGCCGCCGACGCCGGCGCCAATGATGACGACTTCGTAGTCGCGTGCGTTATCAGGTTGGGTAACGTGCTCTGCTGCGCTGGACATGGAGTAATTCTCGCCCGTTTCAATTCTGTGCAAACGCACATTTTACTACGACCGCGACTAACGCATAGTGCCGTAGCCCTCTGGACTCTCAGCGCCCGGGCTTAATGCTCAGCGCCACTGCCGCTCCCGGCTGACCCAGCGGCCGCCCGGCAGCGGACCGTCCTGACAGAACGCATTGACCACATTGTGCAGCAGCTTCGAGACGTTGTTGTCGAAGTTGTTGGCCGGCAGGGCCTGGCCAAACGCGATGGAGCCGGTCGAGAAGACCGCGCCGTCATTCGGTGCGGTGAAATAGACGAGGTCGCTGCGGATGCGGTGATCCTGGGTGCCGGTCAGGCCCTGGTAGGAATACAACAGTTCTTCGGTGACAACGACATAGTTATCGGTGTGCCCACCGCTTGAGGCGATGATGAGGGCGTGGGGTGGTGTCCCGAGCGTAAGGTCATAGCGATCAAGCTCGATGCCGCCGGCGCCGCCGTGGGCGAGCCCAAAGTCGCCGATGATTTCGCCCTCGATGCCCTCGGTGATCCATTCAGCCCTGCGGTGGTAGCTGTCCGGCATGCGGCGGTAGGGCTGGCAGTGCTCGAAACCTTCCGAGATAAAACCAACGCCGGCGAGTTGTTGCGGCGGGCGTCCGCGGTGGCGCCACAGCCCGCCTTTCTCACCGGTACAGGCGAGATAGTGTTCTCCCGGTCTGGCGCGCCACGCACACATGGCCGCATCAAGCTTGCGCACTTCCATGATCCAGGGTTCCTCATCACGAAATCCGACCACCCAGTAGAAGCCGTTGCCACCCATGTAAACGAGACGGCCGCCACCTTCGACATAATCTTCGAGCCCGTCGAGCATACGCTCGGAGGTGTATTCCGGGTGGGTGCCGGTTAAGACCACGTTGTAGGGTTCGAGACAGGCAGCGCCTTCACGATGCAGATCTTCGTCGGTAATGACCTCGTAGTCGTCTTCGCGAGATTCCAGCCAGCCGATGATCGAAAGGTCTGCAGGAAACTGCCAGGTGATGCCCATGCTCGACATGCGTGCTTTAGGCCGCATGTTGACGATGGGACGATGGTAGGAACTTAAGTTCACGCCCTGGCCATCGAGGTAACTGTCGTAGGTCGAGAGTCCGAACTCGGCGTTCTGATACATCTCGATATCTATCTCCGAGAGGATCGGTGGCTGCCCGGTCATCGACTGCACAATGCGCGCATCGAAACTCAAATGTTCGTTGGCGTAGGCGAGGTAGCTCGCGGTCGGCATGAGCATCGCGATTTTCGCCTTCGGTGTTTTAGCGCGCACGAAGAAAACGATGTACTCCTCGCCGAGGCCGTACCCTCTACTTGTAGGCTCGCCTGCACGTAAACGCATGGCGTATACGCCGCTCTGCAGATCATGCGGAATTGTCAGCTGTTTCGTGACCTCCCAGTTGCATTCGAGGACTGCGTCGGCGTGTAAATCGATCCCGCCGTATTCCTCCGGCGCCAGGCGAAAGCAATCATTCTTGCCGCGCCAGTTCCAACCGGTCTGGCCGCGATTGGGGCGATTTATTCCCTCTGCGTGTAGCGCGTGAGGACCCGTATCGATCACTTTGTCGCCAATGCCGTCGTCGGTGTAGCCGAGCGTTGTATCCCAGTAGCAATGAATAGCCTCATCCGGCGGCAGCCCCCCGCCCGCTAGCGCGCTGACCTCCTGATTCGACAATGCGCGCGAACAGATGCCGGGGCGATCAATTTTTCCGCAATAGGCCTGGGCATAAAAATGGCCACGTAGTTCATGCCAGTCCCGGCTGCCCGCCATGGCAAAGGGCGTGTCCTCGGCGTTGTCGGGAAAGAAGCGAAACGTCTCGCTGACGTGCGATTCGAAATCGACGCCTGCGACTTTACCGAGGCGATTGCCAAAGCGGCTGTCAACGCCATACTGGTGCAGGGTCGCGCGACCGGAGTCGCGGTCGAAAGTCGCCGCCACGAAATACCACTGGTTTCCAAGCAGTGGCACCTCTGCGCGGATGTAATCCATGTCCTTGCCGTCGCCGACCCAGAATTCGAGATAAGCGTCTTGCGTAATCCCGAGACAATAACCGCGGTTCTCCGTAATGTCCCATCGGCCCATCAGGGCCTGGCGCGTGCCCCATTTCGGTACCGTCGGATGGATAAAGGCGAATAGCGTGAAACTGCCGTCGAGCGCGAGGTGTCTCGCGGGGTCGTCAACTGTCAGAAACGAGCCGATTTGGGTGAATTGTTTTTTGACAGACCAGGCCCCGTTCGCTTCGCAGGTGACTTCGCGCTCAATAAAGCCCGGACCATCCGGATGCTCATCGCCGTGAATCAGCTTGACCAGTTGCGCCTCGGCCGTGTCCGTACCATCGGCCGTGACGTGAAAATTGATGTCGTCACCGGGTTTGACTGAAATCTTGTCCGTGTAGCCAAAGAGTTTGAGTTGTGCCACTGATTACGACTCCAGCAGGTCCTGCACGCGCCGCAAAAAAACGCCGTGGTAAGCCGATTTTTCGCTGTCGTATAAAGTTTCTTCGACGTCGCGCGGGGCGACGCCGCGGGCACCTGACAAAGCCACGATGCGATAGGCCTTGAACGGTTCGACCACCTCGATAGCGTACTTGTCACGCTGACTCTGATGGCGGAAGTAGAGCAGCAAACGTTCGAGCGCCTCTGAGTGTTGGCCAAGCGGCTGCTGTTTATGTTCTTCAATCACGTCGTCGCTGACCAGACGCTTCAGAAAATCGCGCTGCATCTTGTCGAAACGTCGCGCAAAGATCTCATCCTTGTCGCGGCATTCGGTGGCTTCTTCCGGTAGCATTTCGCCTCCCTTTTCCGCTCGCGTCGAACGGTTCTCACTTTTTTTCTTGTCGCGCCAGGCGCGAAACTGCGATTTGATGCCGAACAGGCCGCCACGCAAAAAGAGCACGACGGCGAGCATGATTCCGCCGATCAGGATCAGCCGGACCGGCCCCCAACTGACCAGACCGTTGTTCAGCAGCACGACAATGAACGTGCCCAGTACCGCGCCTTCGGCGCGTCGCATGCCGCCGATGATCAACATCGCCAGACCCAGCGAGACCGTGTCGATACTAAACAGCGACGGCGAGGCACCGCGAAAGTGGGCGGCATAGAAACCACCAATGGCGCCGAGGGCAACCGAGGTGATCAGAAATACCTGGATTCGCGCGCGGCGGTAGTTAACGCCGCAAGCCTCGGCGAAGGCCTCTTTCTTCTCAGGCGCCATGCGCAGGATGCGGCCCAGGCGCCGGCC
This sequence comes from uncultured bacterium, assembly GCA_964012875.1. Classification (GTDB taxonomy): domain Bacteria; phylum Pseudomonadota; class Gammaproteobacteria; genus CAXGUU01. Next base: position 893 of record CAXGUU010000288.1, on the reverse strand, counting down.
GTTAATCAAGCGATACAGGCTCAACGCCATCACCAACACGATCAGGCTCGCGTAGTAGCCAAGCATGAGTTGGTGTTCCGAACTCCAGCTGTCCGGGATGTAGGTGTCCGCACCATAAAGCCCGCCTGTGGCCGAGCCAAAGGTGCGCGACTGGAGTACGTACACGCGGCACAGTTCATTCAGGCCAAGCGTCAGCAAGGCATAATAAAAACCATCCAGGCGGATTGCGGGCAGGGCAATGATGAGCCCCGCGGCGAGACCGATCAGGGTGCCGAAGCAGGGCAGCGACCACCATGGCATGCCGTATTCAATCGACAGATAGGCTGTCCCATACGCGGCAGCGCCGACGATGGAATAGGTTGCCAGCGAATAAATGCCGGCGGTGCCGATGACCAGCATCCAGCACAGGTTGATGGCCGCGTAGATACCGAATATCGCGGCCGCCGTCAGCATCACATTGGTATAGCTTTCGGGCACGAGCAACGGCATGACCAGCATGGCCGCGAATGCCATGACCCAGTAGACCGGGCGTTTGTCGAGCAGCGTTTTTTCCGGCCGCATGGTCTTCGGGTTGTAACCACCGCGCCAGAACAGGACCCGGCGGCGCGTTGGCCACCAGCGCCAGCGCCGCCAGAATTTTTCGCCGTGGGAGCGAAATTTCCAGTAGTAGCGAAAATGACCAATGCGGTGCAGCTTGGTTTTGAAGGCGCGCGTTTCACGCCAGGTTTCCAGCGGGTCCTGCCAATCGTTGGTCGGTACCTCGTCGGCCGACTCGTGCGGCTCCCAGTCGGCGAGCGGATTGCGCCAGCGCAATTTTTTAAGGGGGCCGGTGCCTGCCATCTTCTACGCTTCGCGCGCCTTGTCGAGGATGCCGGCGATGCCGCGGGGGCGGA
>CAXGUU010000287.1:0-4336 GCA_964012875.1 uncultured bacterium | reverse complement strand
CTTCTTTGAGCTCTTTCAGCCGCGTGAAAATCGTGTTGTAGTCGAGCCGTTCTTCGTCAAAGCCGGCAAGAATCAGCGCCGCCTTGCCGTCAGTCGAAATGTAAGTGCCATACACGATATCGTTGTTAAACGATTCCTCGCGCAGCTGTTTGAGCTTTTCAGGATCGGTCGGGATGTCGCGCGGCAGAACCGGCTCCGACTTGATCAACCCCCCGGCCGTCGTCCGGATTCGGCGAATCTTCGGGTGCGCAATGCTCGCAACCTGATAGTGGTTCACACCCTGAATCAGATCGACTTCTTCGGTGACATGCTTGATTTTGTGCAGAGTGTCGGCGGTGAAGATATCCCCTTCACCGTCGACCTGAACCGACATCGTGACGACGTTGGCGCCGCCAAAGGTCGCCTTCATGCGGTTGTAGTTTTTGATGTAGTCGTGCTTGGCCGGCAGGAGATCGGCGAAACGCGAATAAACTTCGATAGACGGTAATGACCACGCCAAGGCAAGTGTCGGAATGACGATCAATCCAAGCGTAAAGATCCGGTGATCGAGCAACCAGCTCGCCAGCCTTTGCCCAAATGTTAAGTCTGATCCTGCCAACGTTAATGCCCTCTAACGGCTTTCTGGTTCATGTGCGTGTCGCACAAACGCACTCGCCCTGCCCGGGCGTACCTTCGGTGTGGCGCAATTCTGACATGGTTGTGGCGGAAAATAAACACTCAATATGTTGCTATTACGCAACATACAGAAACCATCTACCCGCACCACATTACCGTTATCTTTTACCCGCTTACGTCATGAACGCGAGTCGGTCTCTGAATTTGGTTCGGGATGCCCAAAACACTGAATTATGACCCGCTTTTACGCCCGGGTTACTGCACCGCACCCGACAAAACAACACCGACAGCCACCCGAATCGAAGCCGGTGCGCAAGGACAAAATACGCGGACCGCACCGATACCTTGCCGCCTCGCTTGCATCGCACGTGACATTCATTGCAAAGTTCGCGGCCTTTGAGCAGTGGGAAATCTACTAATTGTCATGACTGATAGCACAATCACCACAGATGATTTTCGCCGTGCCTCGGGCCTGTGGGCCACCGGAGTTTCCATCGTCACCACGACAGATACCAGCGGCAAACCCTATGGATTGACGATGAATGCCGTGGGCTCCCTGTCACTCGACCCGCCGCTGTTTCTCGTCTGCGTTGACCTGAAATCAGACACGCTGGGGCCTATGTCTGAAAGCAAAACCTTCTGTATCAACATGCTCACCAGTGCTCAGCAGGACCTGTCCAATGGTTTCGCCAAAAAAGGCTCTGACAAGTTTAGCAAGGTGAACTGGACGACCGCGGCCACGGGCGCGCCCGTGCTTGCAGATACCTTAGTTTCGATCGATTGCGCCGTGCAAGATGTGCTGCAAGGTGGCGACCACAAAATATTCTGCGGCGAGGTCCGGGCCATCATCGATAACAGCGACGACGCGGCAGAACCGCTTTTGTTTTTTAAAGGAAGATACGGGGCGATAGCCTAGTGCCTGCAGCGACGAACCCGAGCGAGGTAAACTCCGTCTGCGCCTGGCGCACACGAGGTTCGACCGGATGTTGAATTCGACGCGCTCAAGTTGTGCAACGGGGGTGCTTATTGCTAGAGTAGCGCGCCCGCCGAGGGGCCCCGGGACATCACTAGAATCAACACTGTAGAAATCAAAGCTGCGCTGTGAAAACAGGTCTAAGCAGCGGCACGTTCGATTGATTCCACATTAGGGACGAACAATGATCACCAAAGGAACGCATAGCCATATTGCTGTGGGCGCCGCACTAGCGGCAACCTTCGCATTAGCACCGGTCATCGCGCAAGAATCTGCTGCTAGCGGCGCAGCAAACGCGTCACTGAGGACAGATTTCCTCGACGCCGCGTTTATGCCCGGGCCGGGGCAGGTGTATGTCTCAGGCCATTACGGCATGGTTGCAAAACTGGACGTCGGCGATGACGCCGCAAAAATTACCTACGTGCCTGACACGCCGAACGCAGATTTCACTGCGCTCGCGCGCATCAGTGACAGTGAAGCGCTCATTGGCGGTTCAACCGGACGCCTGTATCACTTTGACGGCAACGTGGTCACAGAAGTGGCTGAGCTATCTGAATATGAAGAACCGATACTCGACATCGCCGCCAGTGGCGACAGCGTTTGGGTGGTCGGCGCTCGCGGCCTTGTTCAACGCAGCATCGATGGTGGTAAGACCTTCGAAGAAGTAGAGATTCGCGAAGTCACGCAGCCAAAAATAGAATTCCCTGGTGCGCAACCAGCGGACTGGTACTTCGGGGTCAGCAACCTGGATGTCGACACGGTGGAATTCACGGCTTTCAAAGGCGGTGAACCGGCGGTCGACGAAGAAGATTACATCATGTACCCGGATGAAGGTTTCGTGCAGATCCAGCAAGACCTGGACATGGAGCCGCCGCCGTCGATTGCTTTTACGTTCAGCCCTGGCCCGCCCTTCCGCGCCGGTGATGTTTCCTGGAACGTCGTTATGCTGGACGGCAACAACGTTACACTCGCCGGTGAATTCGGCATGATTCTGCAAAGTTCAGACAACGGCGAAACCTGGATTCGCCGCGACACGGAAATCGTGCCGCGCGAGCCCGAGCCGGCATACTGGATGACGGGCATGCAGCAAGGGGAACAAATCTGGCTGGGCGGTGCAGCTGGTGTCAGCCAACACAGTGTCGACGCCGGCGCCACCTGGACCGACAATCCGAAACCCGGTAGAGAAGGCATCTTCGGCATCACATTGTCGAACAACAATCAGCCCATCATTGCAGGCGCCGTTGGTCTTATCGGAACGCTGAAAGATGGCGATTGGCAGCTAGCCGATCGTACGGCGCTGAAACTGTTGTCCTGGCTGCGGACCCCGGTTGCTCTGCCTGACGGAAGCGTATTGGTAACCGGCGGTCGCGCTTCCGCAATCCGCTATAAGGACGGCAGCTTCTCGCGAATGCCGGTCGGTTTTTAAGTCGCGCAGCTACAGTATGAGCAAAGGGGGCCTCGAGCCCCCTTATTTTTTGGAGCGGTATCCGTCGACGATTTGCTGGCGGCGAAAACAATCGTGGGCGTGGTCGTTAATCATGCCCACTGCCTGCATGTAGGCGTAGATAATCGTGCTGCCAACGAATTTGAAACCGCGTTTTTTCAAATCCCTGGCCAGGGCGTCGGACTCGCTGCTCGTGGCGACATAGTCACTCAACTGACGCGGTGCATTGACGATCGGCCGGCCATCAACGAAAGACCAGATATAATCAGAAAAACTTCCCGCATCGTCGGCAGTAGCAAGCAATGCCTGAGCGTTTGTAACGACGGAATTAAGTTTTCCGCGGTGGCGGATTAGGCCGGCGTCGCGCGACAGTTCTTCAATTCGCGCCGGACTAAACCGCGCGACTTTTCGCGCTTCGAAATTGGCGAAGGCGCGGCGATAGGCGGTCCGCTTCTTAAGGACCGTGTACCAGCTCAGCCCGGCCTGGGCGCCTTCGAGTGTCAAGTATTCAAACAGCAGGCGATCGTCCCAAACCGGCACGCCCCACTCTTTATCATGGTAGGCAATGTAATCCGGCTTGCCCATATCTACCCAGGGACAACGCAAAGTCAACGCTCGAACGCCACGCTTCAGAAAATGAGCAGCGCCTGCCCTCGGGCAGGCGCCATCACTGGTTCAGGCCAGCTCCAGAGCGATAGCTGTCGCCTCACCGCCACCGATACAAAGACTCGCGATCCCGCGCTTGCCGCCCATGTCCCGGAGAGCGTGAACGAGGGTTACCACAATGCGCGCGCCCGAAGCGCCGATAGGGTGTCCAAGCGCACAGGCCCCACCGCGCACGTTGAGCTTGTCATGAGGAATGCCAAGGTCATGCATGGCCGCCATTGCAACAACCGCAAAGGCTTCATTCACTTCAAAAAGGTCGACCTCATCAACGCCCCAACCCACCTGTTTCATCAGCTTGTCGACCGCGTGTACCGGTGCCGTCGTAAACCAGGCCGGCTCCTGGGCATGACTGGTATGCGCGAGGATGCGCGCATCTGCCGCGACACCGAGTTTGCTGGCGCGGCTTTCCGAACACATTACCAATGCGGCTGCGCCATCCGAAATGGAACTTGCGTTTGCTGCGGTAACGGTACCGTCTTTGGCGAACGCAGCGCGCAAATGCGGAATTTTGTCCAGCTGTGCCTTACCCGGTTGCTCGTCTGTATCGACCACGATTTCGCCCTTACGGGTTTCGATCCTGACGGGTTCGATCTCGGCCTTGAACCAATCTTTGCTGATCGCGTTTTGTGCCCGCTTCA
>CAXGUU010000286.1:0-4371 GCA_964012875.1 uncultured bacterium | reverse complement strand
GCCGCTTCCCGCGCCCTGCCCTGCATGCGCTGAGCCTCACTTTCACCCATCCCCGGACACAACGGACAGAAACCTTTCAAAGCGATGTGCCGCTCGATCTGGAAGCGCTGTTGCAACACCTGCGCGACGATCGCGATACGCATTGCTGAGCGGCCGTGCAAGAATCTCTTGAACACCTGCTGTTCCCCGACTGGCCAGCCCCGGCCAAGGTCAAAGCCGTGTTCACGACCCGGCTCGGCGGACACAGTGAAGCAACATATGCGAGCTTCAATCTGGCCACCCACGTAGGTGACGACCTCGGGGCTGTTGTGACTAACCGACGTCAGCTGCAACAGCTGCTCAATCTCATGCAACCGCCGCAATGGCTGCGCCAGGTTCACGGTAACGATGTCTACCGCATTACCGATAAACAGGTCGACGATGTCGTCGCGGATGCGGCCATAACCACACTACCGGGGCGTGCCTGCGCGGTACTGGTAGCCGATTGCATCCCGGTGTTGTTGTGTGACGCTCGCGGCTACGAGGTCGCGGCCATACATGCTGGGTGGCGCGGGCTGCTGAACGGGGTATTGGGCAATACGATCGATGCGTTCCGCGCGCCGCCGCAGAATCTTTGCGCGTGGATAGGTCCACACATTAGTCAGTGCAAGTACGAAATCCGGGAAGATTTGCGCCGGCGACTGCTCGCAACCGACCCCGGATTGCAACCGTTTTTCGATGTCCGCGCATCGCGAATCTGGCTCGACCTGGGCGGCTGGTGCGCCCACCAGTTGAAAAATCTCGGTGTTACAAATGTCTGTCACAGTGCCACCTGCGTCTATACTGAATCTGAACGCTTTTATTCCTATCGCCGTTCGGGCCAAACCGGCCGCATGGCGGCTCTGATCTGGATTCAGGCACGTGGGCCTTGAAGTCGCGGCCGACAACCCCACTTGTGAACGTAGATTATTCTGACGAGGCGGAGGCCTGAAGCCCATGCGCGCGGACAAGTTAACGCATAAGTTCCAACTGGCTATCAGTGATGCTCAGAGTCTGGCGATCGGACGTGAGAATCAATTCATTGAACCCCAACACGTCATGATCGCTCTGCTTGACCAGGAAGGCAGTACGGTAAGGCAGGTGCTGCAAGAAACCGGCGTCAATGTCTCACGTTTGCGATCACAACTGGCCCAGTCTGTAGAACGCCTATCCAAGGTCGTCGGCAACGCCGGTGACGTGCATCCGTCAAATACGCTGGTCAAGCTGCTTAATATCAGCGACAAACTTGCTCAGGATCGGAACGACGCCTACATCGCGAGTGAGTTGTTCGTTCTGGCGGCGTTTGAAGATGATGGGGAAATCGCAAACATTCTCAAAGACAACGGCGCCAGCCCCGAGGCTCTGCGTGAAATCGTAAACAATATTCGCGGTGGCGAATCGGTCGGTGATCCGAACGCGGAAGATCAGCGACAGGCGCTGGAGAAATACAGCGTCGATCTGACGGAGCGCGCCGAACAAGGCAAGCTCGACCCAGTGATTGGACGCGACGAGGAGATTCGCCGCACCATCCAGGTCCTGCAGCGCCGAACCAAGAACAACCCCGTACTCATCGGAGAACCCGGTGTCGGCAAGACTGCCATCGTAGAAGGTCTGGCCCAGCGCATAGTCAACCAGGAGGTGCCTGAAGGCCTCAAGCGCAAACGCGTGCTGGCGCTCGACATGGGCGCATTAATCGCCGGCGCAAAATTCCGCGGCGAGTTCGAAGAGCGCCTGAAAGCGGTACTCAATGATCTGGCGAAACAGGGCGGACAGATCATCCTGTTTATTGATGAATTGCATACCATGGTCGGTGCCGGCAAAGCCGATGGCGCTATGGATGCCGGTAACATGCTGAAACCAGCCCTGGCGCGCGGCGAGCTCCATTGCATCGGCGCGACGACACTGGATGAATATCGCCAATATGTAGAAAAGGACGCTGCGCTCGAGCGACGCTTTCAAAAAGTTCTGGTCGATGAACCGACCATCGAAGACACGATCGCGATTCTGCGCGGCCTGAAAGAAAGGTATGCAGTTCACCATGGTGTCGAGATCACTGATCCCGCCATCATCGCGGCCGCGAACCTGTCCAATCGATACATCACTGACCGTCAGCTGCCGGACAAGGCAATCGATTTGATTGACGAAGCAGCAAGCCGTATCAGCATCGAAATCGACTCCAAACCGGAAAGCATGGACCGCCTAGACCGCCGTGCCATCCAGCTCAAGATTGAGCGCGAAGCGCTGCGCAAGGAACAGGACGATGCCTCACGGCGCCGACTCGAGGATCTGGAAACACAACTCGAAGAAGTCGAAAAGGAATACGCCGAACTGGAGTCGGTCTGGAAATCCGAAAAAGCGGCTCTCACCGGGACGCACCTGTTACAGGCGGAACTCGAAAGAGCGCGGCTCGAATTCGACAATGCCAAGCGCGGCAGCGATTTGAACCGCATGTCCGAATTGCAATACGGCGTCATTCCAGCGCTGGAAAAACAACTGGCTGACGCCTCACCAAAGGAACCGTCCGGCCAGCAGCTGCTGAAGAACCGGGTCACCGAGGAAGAAGTCGCAGAGATTGTATCGAAATGGACGGGTATCCCGGTTTCGCGGATGCTCGAAGGCGAGCGCGAAAAGCTGTTGCGGATGGAAGACGCCCTGCATAAACGCGTCATCGGCCAGGATGAAGCAGTAAATGTTGTAGCCAATGCCATTCGCCGCTCCCGCGCCGGACTTTCTGATCCCAATCGCCCCAACGGCTCATTCCTGTTCCTAGGGCCGACCGGTGTTGGCAAAACAGAGCTGTGTAAATCGCTGGCTGAGTTCCTGTTCGATACCGAAGAGGCGCTCGTACGCATCGATATGTCGGAGTACATGGAAAAGCACGCCGTCGCCCGACTCATTGGCGCGCCGCCAGGCTATGTTGGCTATGAAGAAGGCGGTTATCTGACCGAGGCGGTGCGGCGCAAGCCCTATTCGGTTCTGCTGCTGGACGAAGTCGAGAAGGCTCACCCGGATGTATTCAGCATCTTGCTCCAGGTTCTGGACGACGGCCGCCTGACCGACGGCCATGGCCGAACGGTTGATTTTCGCAATACCGTCGTGGTCATGACCTCCAATCTTGGTTCAGATGCCATTCAGAATATGGCCGGAGACGAACACTACGAACAAATGAAATCCGCCGTCATGCATGTCGTCGGCGCGCATTTCCGACCTGAGTTCATCAACAGGATTGACGACGTGGTGGTCTTTCATGCCCTGCGCGAAGCTCAGATCAGGGCGATTGCCGAAGTTCAGACCGCGCAGCTATCCGCGCGTCTGGCAGAGCAGGATATCGCGCTCGATGTAACAACCGCAGCACTAGATAAGCTGGGCGAAGCCGGGTTTGACCCCGTCTACGGTGCCAGGCCCCTGAAACGAGCGGTGCAAAACCTGCTTGAGACGCCATTGGCCGAAGCCATTCTGGCCGGGCGCTACAGTCCAAGTGATACCGTCGTCGTCGATTGTGAAGGCGGCGAAATTAGCTTGGGCGTACGCAAAGCCGACGCCGCGTGATCAACTGCTGATACCGGGGCGGAAGAGCGGCTGCTCCAGCGGTACCTGGCCCGGAGAAATTACTCGCTCCGGTAGCTATTTAGCGGCGATTAATCTACCATTTTATGCGGTTTCGACCCACTTTTTGGACCGGTAAACAATGGCCGTATCGAGTAACCGCGTGCCCTTAAGTGGGCTCGCACGCAAGCTGGTAATAGACGGGCTGCTTGAAGAAGAAGCAGCTGCAGAGGCTTTCCAAGAATCGTTAGCCAACAAAGTCCCGTTCGTCCAGCACCTCGTCGAGAACGATTTGGTCGATCCAAAGTCGATTGCGCTGGCGGCTTCGAGTGAGTTCGGTATTCCTGTGATCGATATCGATGCGCTGGAAATTGAGGCTGACACGGTCAAACTGGTGTCGCGTGATCTGATCCAGAAACACGGCGCCCTGCCCATCTATAAGCGCGGTCCTCGCGTTTTCATCGGCGTTGCCGATCCGACCAACCTGCAGGCGCTGGACGAAATCAAGTTCAATATCGGTGGCGGTACGACTGAAGCGGTGGTCGTTGAATGGGGCAAACTGACCAAAGCCATCGACACCGCACTCGAGGATACGGCTACCAGCCTCGATGGCATGGAGGACGCTGACCTCGAGGATTTCGATGACGCGATAGTTGGTGGCGAGGAGCAGGAGCGTGACGACGACGCCGATATCGATGACGCGCCGGTCGTGCGTTTCGTAAACAAATGCCTGCTCGATGCTATCAAAAAAGGGGCATCAGACCTGCACTTCGAACCCTACGAGAAGATCTATCGCGTGCGCTTTCG
>CAXGUU010000285.1:0-4415 GCA_964012875.1 uncultured bacterium | reverse complement strand
CTGCGCCCGTGCGTTGCTCGATACGCCTATTCCGGGTTTCGAGCGGGACATCTTCAGTTTAATCGGCACCGGCGTCGAAGAAGACCCGGACTTATCCATACCGATTGAAGCCGAGGATTTCCACGTCGCCATCGTGCGGTGTGAACCGGGAAAAGGGTCTGCGATGCATTCTCACCTGACCCAGGAAGTACAGATGCCGCTGTCCGGTTGGTGGTTGATCCAATGGGGTCCAACGGGCGACAAAACCGTCGAACTCGGACCGCTAGATCTGATTTCGGTGTCGATACACGTGATGCGGGGCTTTGTTAACGTCAGTGATGAGAGCGCCATGTTGCTTGCCATCGTTGGCGGCCATGATCCGGGTCGCGTCGGATGGCCGCAATCTCTCAAAGTCCATGCGAGCGAGACGGGACTCGAAATAGATGACGATTGGAACCTTCGCGAAATCTGACTCCGTGCGATCTGAATATGAAATTTAAAAACCCCATCTATCGCCTTGCCTGTACATTTGCGCTGGCGCTGATAAGTGTTACCGGATTGGCTCACAACGAGCATCCACTCGGCCGGCAGCCAATTGAATGGCAGGGCGGCCAGCAGATCCTTCGTACGATTGCGCTTAACTTCGATTTCCACGGCGGCGACAACTTCATCACCTACCGTCCGCACGGTCGCGTTGAGCGACACGGCGATCGTGATTGTCTCGTCGGCCCGTATTTTCTTTTCGATATTGATGACCGTTTCGCGTATGACATCGATGAAACGGTTACGCTGGAACTCGTGTTTGATACCCGGGTTTCAGAAGGATTTAACCTGTCCTACGACCACGCGGTTAAACCCCAGGCACTGACGCGAGAATTCAGCACCGGATCCTCATCGCGTTTCGTCACCCACCGCGTGGACCTGCCCCGCGCGCGCTTCGCTAACCGCAAATACCAGCACACTGATCTGGCTATCGGCGCGCCAAATTCTCGCTTTCCACCCGGCGACTACCAGTCCGGTCACATGGTGGCGCTCTGCGGCATTAAGGTGCTCCGAAACAGCCGCGGCCGCCCACCGCTGGCTAGCGGGCGCCTGCACCTTGAGGTCACTGACGCTGATGACCAACCAACGACGGTACGTCTCGGGCTTTATGATGCCGACGGCAAATCCCCATTGGCTGATCGAAGCGCTCTGCCCGTCCAGCGCTTCAGCGAGACTATTCGAGAACACGCCCTGCGCTTCGTACCCGCGAGCTGGCCAAGCGCCGGACGTTACGTTTATTACATCAACGGACAGTACGGCGGCGCCGTCGAGGCGGGCACTTACACGCTCGTTATCAACAAGGGCCCCGAATACCGTCAGGTGGTTCGCGAAATCACAGTCGCTGCAAATGAGACTTCGACACTAGCAGTTCAATTAGAGCGCTGGCGAGACCTGCCCGCCGAGGGCTGGTACTCCGGCGACGATCATGTACACATACGGCGGCTCGACCCGGCTGCAGATTCCGATATTCTTGCGTACGCGCAAGCTGAGGATGTTCATCTCACCAACCTGCTGCAAATGGGCAATGTGTCCGGCTGGCACTTCCCGCAATATGCGTTCGGCAAGGCCGGACACCGCTATCAAGGCGACTACGTCATCCTCGCCGGTCAGGAATCGCCACGGACCTCCCATCGCGGTCACACCATCGGACTGAACGGCAAGCGTTTCCACTGGCCCGGCCACGATTATTTTCTCTACGATAAAACCGCCGATGCGATTCACGCTGACGGCGGCCTGTTCGGCTACGCCCACGTCGCGCTCGACGCCTTCCACGTTGCCTGGGGACTGGCACTTGATGTGCCGCTGGGATACATCGACTTTGTCGAAATGCTGCAGATGAATACACTCAACACCGGTTACCTTTACGATTTCTTGAACATGGGATTTCGCCTGTTACCGTCCGCCGGCTCTGATTACCCATACATTCATGTTGCCGGCACAGAGCGTATCTATGCGCACATCGACGGCGAGTTCTCGGTCGCCAACTGGTTCAAGTCCTGGCAAAAGCGTCGGTCATTTGTATCCAACGGGCCGATCATCGAGTTCACCGTCAACGGCGACAGTGTCACGAATGAATACGAAGTACACCGCGGCGAGCAAATCCGAATCAAAGCACGTGCCGCCGTCAATCCTGACTATGATCAACTGGATAGACTGGAACTGGTTGCCCTGGGACAGGTGATCGCTTCTTCCGGTAAATTGGATGGCGACAGCATCACCCTGGAACATGAGTTCGAAGCGGCTACCTCAATGTGGCTCGCCCTGCGATCGTACGGTGCCTCAGTCGGCAAGGCTCACACGGCGCCCATCTATATCTACGTTAATGGCGATCGCCGCACCCACGATCGGGAAACCGTCGGCCCCACGGCTTCCCGATACGCCGCGCTCCTGCATGGCCTGAAAGATTCTCGCCCGACGCTTGATGAAGAATGGGAACGGTTTAACGTCGAAGCCGACGTCCTCAGGAAATGGGATGATGACAAGCCCGATCTTGATCGGCGAATTGAACGTGCGCTTGAGATTTACGATGTCCTGATCCAGGAATCGACCGGCACCATCGAGCGACTATAAGACGCCCTGAATGCAAGACAGCGTCAGGACCCAGCGCGCCCTCCCCCAACCTGACCGAAAGCAAGCTTTTTCAACAAACGCACAAACTGAACGCGCTCGTTGTCGCTGAGTGCAGCAAGAAAGCGCGGCCCGACCTCGGCCTCGAGCGGCTCTATCGCTGAAAACAAAGCGCGGCCCGCCTTGCTCAGACGAATTTCGTGGCGCCGGCGATCACTGCGTGACTGCCGCATGAGCACCAGCCCGCGTTCCTGCAACCGTCGCAGCACGCTGTGCATGTTGCTCGGTTCCATAGCAATGAACGCTGCGATTTCCCTTTGGGTTGCCGGTTCAAGTGTCGCAATGGCTTTGAGCGTCGCGAACTGAACGTTGGTCACGTCGTGACCGTGCATGACCTGAGAGAAGGCCAGCAGCATATTCTGGTGAACCCGCCGCACCAGGTGCCCCGCACTCTCGTGCAGATCGGTGGGCTCCGGCGCGGCCGAGGTTTGATTCATGCTTTACAGCCTTTTATCTTATGATAATAATTATGATTATAAGTTTAATCGCTGACAAGCGGTTTAGTACTTAAACGACACGCAGTCGGGGAGGTCTAAGCAGATGGATTCAGGGATCATCGCCTGTGCCGTAGTACCGCATACGCCACGTATGGCAATTGAAGCGGATGCGCCGCACTTTGTAAGTCCGCTGATCGAAGGGCTGCGGGAATTCGGCGAATGGCTCGATCAACTGGCACCTGACTGCGTGGTATTGCAGAGCACGCACTGGGTCTCGACCTTCAACTGGTTTACCACCGCACACGTCCGTCACACAGGTCTTTGCGTCGCCGATGAAGCGCCGGATATTGTCCCCGGCCTGCCCTATGACTATCCCGGCGATGCCGATCTTGCGCGTGCCATTGCCGATGCCGGAAACCAGAACGAGGTGCCGTTTCGCCTGAACGACTGCGAGCATTACCGCTGGGACTACGGCGCTTACGTGCCCCTGCATTACATTGATCCCGCTGGCCAACGACCGGTGGTCACCCTGCCAACCGTGGTGCTTGCCGATCTCGAAGAATGCATTCAGGTCGGTGCCTGCGTTGATCAGGCCGCACGAAATGCCGGACGCAGGGTGGTATTCGTCGCCAGCACTGCACTTAGTCACGCCCTCGTGCGGGGGCCCGAGCAGTGGCCTGAAAATCACCGTCGAGAACTCGACCAGATGTTTATCGAAATGCTCCACTCGCAGGATGTCGCTGCATTGCGCGATTGGCTGCCCACCTACGCCCAGGACGCCGTTGCCGAAATGGGTGGTCGCGTGCTGGCCGGCTTCATCGGTGCGCTGGACGCCATGACACCCCCATTATTCGGTGTGCGCCAGTTTGGCGCTTACGCCCAGTCATCAGGTAGTGGCAACCAGACCCTCGCCTGCAGCCCATTATTCAGTTAACCGCCCACCTACTGCTAATACTTCCGGAGTTCCAAACCAATGGCCAAAACCCAAGAAGAGTATCTTGAGATTTACGAACAACTGCTCGGTTTCGTACCGCCGAAGATCCAGCATCGTGTGAGCCTCGGGCTCGAGGTCGCGCCGGACACGCTCGACAGCGTCGAAGTAATGCGCGAAAAGCTGATGTATCCCGACTGCCTGGACGTAAAAACTGCCCAGATGATCCTGTTCGCCTGCCTGCTCACCAACCTGGCGCCAGCAGCCAAGATCCACGCGATTGCAGCGAAGCGTGCGGGTGCCACGCGCGAGGAGCTACACGCGGTGGCAGGTCTCGCGTTTCTGTTTCGCGGCCTGTCCGCCTTTAACAATGGTGCCCAGATCATCAACGAAGTCTT
>CAXGUU010000284.1:0-4425 GCA_964012875.1 uncultured bacterium | reverse complement strand
CGACGCCCCCGCCGATAGCGAAAAATAGCCCTCCTTTCCTCGCCGGGACCGTGTCCTGGCGGCCTCCAAGGATTTATTGCGGTTAACCGCGATTCGGTTTCCCACCGGGCACCGACTGGCAGTACTCATTACTTCCAGCGATTTCCCTCGCTACGACCGCAACCCGAACACCGGGGATATGGCGCACGAGGCCAGCGAATTAAAGCCGGCCTTACAGCAGATCTTTCATGACCGCGCGCGACCTTCATCGATCCATTTGCCGGTGGTTGGCTGAACACGCACCGACCGTCGATCACGTGCGCCAGCTCGCATATGAAAACGCGGGCCTACACGGCGCAAAGCGCGATATACGGGTCGCTGCTGTGATGCATCGCCGTCATTTCGATTCGAACGTAGACGCGGTACATTGGGCAATATCCGGGCCAATAAATGCCCCAACGGGAGGACAGAACGACGATGAAAATTAAACGCCCCACCCTCGATGATATCGATCTGATCGCTCAGCAGTTCGGGCTCGATCTTTCGATTGATGATCTCGAATCCTTCCAGGGCCTGATGGAAGGCCCAATCGCATCCTATGAACGCATCGACGCGCTGACCGAGCCCAAGCCGCCGGTCAAGTATCCGCGCACCAGCGGTTACCGTCCGGAACCGACCGACAACCCACTGAACGCCTGGTACTACCGATGCGAGATTTCAGGCGCGCGCAACGGCAAACTGAAGGGCAGGACCGTGGCGGTGAAAGACAACGTCTGCGTCGCCGGGGTGCCCATGATGAACGGTGCATCGGTGCTGGAAGGCTACATTCCCGATATCGATGCAACGGTGGTCACCCGTGTACTGGACGCTGGCGGCGTCATAGCCGGTAAATCCGTGTGCGAGAACCTGTGCTTCTCTGGTGGCAGTCACACAACGGACAAGGGCCCGGTACGAAACCCGCACAATCCGGAGCACTCGACCGGCGGTTCATCAAGTGGCAGCGCGGCGCTGGTCGCTGCGGGCGAAGTCGATATGGCAATCGGCGGCGACCAGGGCGGTTCCATTCGCATGCCGGCCGGCTGGTGTGGTGTCTACGGTCTGAAACCCACTCACGGTCTCGTCCCTTACACGGGCGCCTTTCCTATCGAACTGACCCTCGATCATCTTGGGCCGATCACGGCCAATGTAAGCGATTGCGCCCTCATGCTCGAAGTGATAGCTGGCCCGGACGGCATGGACCCGCGGCAACGTGGGCACAAGTCAGAACGATATACCAAGGCGCTCGAGAAAAGTGCGGAAGGTCTTCGAATCGGCGTAGTCACTGAAGGGTTTGGCTGGGAAGACCTGTCTGAGGAAGATGTTGACGCCAGCGTGCGCGCGGCTGCGCAGAAATTCACAGGTCTCGGCGCGACCGTCGAAGCGGTTTCCATTCCAATGCACCGGGACGGTGTCCACATCTGGAACGGAATCGCTGTCGAAGGAGCCAATGCGCTCATGATCAAGGGCAATTCCATGGGCAACAACTGGGAGGGTTACTACAACACGGGGTTACTTGACTGCTTCGCCCGTGGCCGACTGACGCGTGCCAACGACCTGTCCGAGACCACCAAGCTCGTAATGCTCATGGGCCAATACATGGACGACCAGTATCACGGCCGATATTACGCCAAGGCCCAGAACCTGTCGTGGAAGCTGCGCGGTGCTTATGACGCTGCTTTTGCCGACTATGACCTGTTGGTAATGCCGACATTACCGCTGAAAGCCACTAAAATTCCCCCAAAGGGCTGCCCGCGAGAAGAATATGTCGCGCGGGGCCTGGAAATGATTAACAACACGGCGCCGTTTGACGCCACCGGTCATCCCGCGATTACGGTGCCCTGCGGCATGTCGGACGGTTTGCCAGTCGGCATGATGCTGATCGGCAGGCACTACGACGAAGCGACGATTCTGCAAGCCGCGCATGCGTTTGAACAGAGCGCCTGATCCAACCATGGAACGAGCTTATGAGTGATCACGATCACGATCATCATCACGCCAACAACCGACCGCTGACCGACCCCGAGCTACGCGTGAAAGCGCTGGAACAGGTTCTGGTCGAGAAAGGCCTGGTTGACCCGGCTGCCGTCGACGCGTTAATCGAAACCTATGAAACGAAAGTGGGACCGCATAATGGCGCCCGCGTCGTTGCCAAAGCATGGGCCGACCGCGAGTACAAGCAACGGTTACTTGAAAACGGCACGGCCGCGATTGCCGAACTCGGGTATTCAGGTATACAGGGCGAAGACATGGTGGTGGTGGAAAACACCGACACCGTGCACAACGTTCTGGTCTGCACCCTATGCTCGTGCTATCCCTGGCCGACTTTGGGATTACCGCCGGTATGGTACAAATCGGCACCGTACCGCAGCCGGGTGGTCAGCGAGCCGCGAACTGTGCTGAAAGAGTTCGGCTTGAAGCTCGACGCCGACACCGAAGTAAGAGTCTGGGACAGTACGGCGGAACTACGTTACATGGTGCTGCCGGCGCGACCCGCCGGCACGGAAAGCATGAACGAAGACGAGCTGGCGGAAATCGTGACGCGCGATTCCATGATCGGGGTCGCTCGAATTGACCCGCCCAAGTAGACAGGGATACGAAACACGATGAATGGTATTCACGATCTCGGCGGCATGCATGGCTTCGGTCCGGTGGCGCCTGAAAAGGATGAGCCAGTCTTCCATGCCGAATGGGAAAAGCGCGTCATGGGCCTGTTTGCCCCAACCTCGGCCGCCGGTTTTTTCGGCGTCGATGAGTTCCGCCACGCGATTGAGCGCATGGCACCGGCAGAATACCTGGGCACCAGCTATTACGAGCATTGGCTGCATGCTTTTGAAACCCTGTTGGTCGAGAAAGGCATCATCACTGCCGAAGAATTGGACAACGGTCGGGCGGCGGAAAGAAGCCCGCGCAGTGAACCGGCACTGACAGCCGAGGCGGTGCCTAAAATTGTGGCTCATGGCGGCAGCGCCCGGGTCGATGCTGAAGTGAAACCCAAATTCCAGGAAGGCGACATGGTTGTGGTCAAAAACATCAACCCACCGACCCACACCCGCGTGCCACGTTATGTTCGCGATAAGCTGGGCTGTATCGATCGCGATCACGGCGTGTTCGTATTTCCGGACACCGCGGCACATGGCAAAGGCGAGAAACCCCAACATTGCTACAGTGTCTATTTCAGCGCGCAGGAAGTGTGGGGCTCAAAGGCCTCGCGCAATGACTCGCTCTACGTCGATCTGTGGGACGACTACCTGATCCCCGCTTAAGCGGGGCCTGAACAGGCGCGAGGAAAATGAATCAAATCTCGATTCCCGAGCTTGCCGATATCCCCTTTGTACCGACGGGGCCTGATCACCAACTCGTGTTCCGGGCGCCGTGGGAAGCGAAGGCCTTCGCGCTGGTTGTCCAGCTGTATCAGCAGGGTCATTTCGAGTGGACCGAGTGGGCACAATCCCTCGGAGAAGAAATTCGCGCAGCCGGCGCCGATGATGACGGCGGCAAGTACTACCTCCTGTGGCTGACAGCCGCGGAGAAACTTGCGGCGCGAAAATCCTTGTGCGACAGCGATGAACTGCGCGACCTCAAGGCTGATCTCGAAGCCGCCCAGGGTGGCGCTGCCTAGGTCTGCGCGGCCGCACTGTTCTCTGCTACTGATCCAACCATGGCAACCTGGGGCAAGCGTAACGCAGTATCAACGGACGCGGGTGTAACGCCGCTGGACGAACTCTTTGATTCGACCCGCCAGCGACTGACACGCCTGCGGCATCAACCGGACGACGTAACCTCCCACCCCGCAGTCACCGCGAGTATCAGGAGCGTTGAATACATCCAGGCATTCTGGCCACACGTCGTCGCCGCAGTTCGCAGTGACCCGGCCAAGCTCGGACTCAGCTTCGTTGCCCCGATCGAAGGCCAGCATCAGCGCGTGTCGGCCGATACCATGCTGGAGGCGTTCGTCAATGATCCCGCCAATGCGGCCGACCCGCAATTGGCTCAACGGCGTGGCGCCATCCTGTCTTCCCAGGCCGTGATGTCTCAGGTGCTTAACAGCGCAGTCGCCGAGTGGGCCGCCGATTTCGAGGGCGATACGCCACGCTGCCCGCTCGACTTTGAGGTCAGTCGCGATGATTACGTCTCGCTGCGAATGCTGTTACCGCGGCGAGACAGCGGTAGCGACAATGTTTCCGGCAACGCGCCGACCTTGGTGATGGGGGGAACGGCAACCGCAATTACTTTATGCTGGAACCTGCTTGATCAGATTCCGCGCTGCTATGCTGCGATTAAGGGCGTAGCACCGTCTCGTGACGTCGTCGAACAAATCTGGCACGACACGCGCGAACTTTTTTTTCGCATCGGCAGCGGCAGCCTGAGTGCTTTTGTCGCGCTGGCGAGCGGTTGTGCATCACAATC
>CAXGUU010000283.1:0-4438 GCA_964012875.1 uncultured bacterium | reverse complement strand
ATTATCAATGGTGATGCAAAAGGCGTGGATCCCGCTCTGCTTCAGTTCAAGTAAAGCGTGACGGGTGTCCTCGATACCATACTTGCCCTTGTAGCCACCGTAGTCCTCCGGACGCCCGTCTGACAGTGTGATCAGCAGTTTTGTGCGGGCGTGTGTCGCATGCAGCATTTCGCCGAGATGGCGAATGGCGACGCCCATGCGGGTATAGGCTTTCGGACGGATGCCACTGATACGCTGGCGTACGTCCTGATTGTACGACTCGCCAAATTCTTTTACCCGGTAGACCTCGCAGCGCTTGTTGGTACGGCCGGAAAAACCGTAAATTGCGTAGCGGTCACCGAGCATCTCCAGTGCCTCGCACAACAGGACGAGCGATTCTCGTTCGGCGTCATTGACCCAGCCAAGTGTCGAGCCGCTCATGTCGACCATGAACATCACCGCGATGTTACGTTCCTGGTTGCGATAACGCGTATAGACGTATTCGCTCATTTCCCGGCCATTTACATAATCGGCGAAGGCTTCGATCAAGGCGTCGAGGTCAATGTCATCACCGTCAGACTGACGTCGCTGGAGTCGGGTCTCCCCCAACACCGCTTCGAATGTTTTCTTGATTGATTTCAGTACGTTGCGATGTTTCTCCAGCGTTTCGTCGATAAACGCCTCGTCGCCCAGCGGTACATTTAGTTCACGCAGGGTGCAGAAACCTTCACGAAACCGCTGGCGTACGCAGTCCCATTCCCGATAGGTAAACGTACCTGCACCATCGGTATCGCCTTCCAGATCGCCGTCCGCCTCACCCGTCTGCGGTAACAGTTCGTCGTTGTATTGACCGAGTTCCGTGGGGTCGAGGTGTTCATCGGGAATTTCGCCGAAGTCCTGCATGATCGAACCCATTAGGTCTTTGAGTTCGTCCGTCAGGTTCATCACTTCTCCATCGAGCGAGACCTGCAGATCGACGCCACCTTCGCCACTTTCATCTTCGACCATTTCGATGTCGACCATCTGCTTTTGCGCGTCGTCCCCTTCGTTGTCTGGCCCGTTTTGCGCATTCTGCAAATCGTTCATTGCGCGCTGGAAAGCGGCCTTTTCGCGTTCGATACGGGCAAACAGCGCTTCACGGACGCGGTTCGCGTACATATCGCCGTGAAAGGGTTGCATCGGCGGCAGCGGGAGGTCATCGAACTCACTGATCATCCTCAGCGAGTCCTCGGCCGTCGCGTCGGGTTTAAGCAGAGGCTCGGCGCGTTCGCGCCAGGCTTCCCACTGTTCCACGCTCTCCGTGGCGCTATCGTGAAAGGCGTTGAATTCGCGGGCGAGTCCCGGCAGATCGCGTTTAATACACGCTTCGAGCCGCAGGCTTTCGAGACGATTGAAGATAGGTAAGCTGGTTTCGACATCGTGATGACGAATAAGCCGTTCGACGACCTGGTAGCGCCAGGTGCCATACCAGGTCTGAGCCCACAAGTGCGCGGCGGTGAGCTTGAACAGCGTGAAATTCTGCTCGGGCTGCGGGAACAGGTTTACGGCATCGGGCAAATGCAGGGATTCAGTGTCGGTGTAGGTCTCGGAGTCACTTTCCACGCGCAGTTCGCGTCCGCCGAGACCACGGACAAAGTGACGCAGGAAAGTACTGGCATCTTCGAAGCCGCAGCGCATGTGGCGACTGGCGAAATCGGCCGCATACTGGTCAACGTTCTCCAGCACATCGATAGCGAAACCGAGCCCGCGATTGTCGAAGGTCGTCATGGTTTCGTCGAGCCAGTCCTGTATGCCGTCCCGTTTCATACGCGCAAACGCGCGTGGCGCGAGGCTGATGAAGTGCGCGGCAAGTTCGTTATTTGATCGCGCTATCAGCTCTGCCCATTCGTAGACGAAATCCTGGTCCGGTGGCTCCATGGCCGCAACTTGAGAAACCAGGTCTTCGACATTGCCGTGGCGTTCCAGCGCTCCGGCAGTGAACTTCTCCAGATCTTTGCGGATGCGAACGCGGTTCAGAAAATTCTGGCGGGCTTCGTCTGTCATGTGTGGCGTCCCCGCCTTCAGGATCAGTACTGAATCTGTATAGAGCAGAGTCTTCAGAAAATTGAACGACTGAGTTCGTGCACGGCTTTGAGCATGTCTGCATCGTCGGTCAGCGCCTGCGCCACTGCGGTGTCGGTAGCAATGACCGGTGATACGTCTTCGTGCATTAATTTCGCTGCGTTGACCAGCAGGCGTGTGCTTGCGCCTTCGTCAAGACCGCTGCCCTTAAGATTGCGAGTCATGCCGCCGAATTTGATCAGCATTTTCGCCATCTTGGCATCGATCCCGCTTTCCTTTTCGATGATGGTCTGTTCGACCTCGGCGGACGGATAATCGAATTCCAGAGCGACAAATCGCTGACGCGTACTTTGCTTCAGGTCTTTGAGTACACTCTGGTAGCCGGGGTTATACGAAATCGCCAGGCAGAATTCTGGTGGTGCAGTGATCAGTTCGCCAAGCTTCTCGATTGGCAGAATGCGACGGTCGTCGCACAGTGGGTGAATGACCACCGAGGTGTCTTTGCGCGCTTCGACAATCTCATCGAGGTAGCAGATGCTGCCATTGCGCACTGCGCTGGTCAGCGGGCCATCGACCCACACGGTCTCGCCACCCTTAACCAGGTAGCGGCCGATGAGATCTGAAGCCGTGAGGTCGTCGTGACAGGCGACCGTGACCATGGGGCGTTGCAGGTGCCACGCCATGTACTCGATGAAGCGGGTTTTGCCGCACCCGGTGGGGCCTTTCAGCAGCACCGGTAGCCGATTGCGGTACGCGGCCGCGAAGACATCAATCTCGCCGCCAACCGGTTCGTAATAGGGTTCGTCGGTGACCGTATGTTGCTGAGTCCGGATGGGCTCGATCGTCATGGAATTGCTCCGCTGTTTTGGGACGCGCTCGCAAAATGCGGGCGGCATTGTATCGCACCCGGTGGAATCATCTTCCCGGGGCAGACACGACGCTCCCGCAGGGTATGTCGCCACGACTGAGCTGTGATTCAATTGCCTGCCGAATTCCGCCACAGTGAGCGACAGGAGGACAGCATCATGCTCGACAAACACAACCCAGAGACCATCATGGCGCCGTTTAATAATGCCTATCATCATTGTGTGGTGATTCCGCCGAACGCCCGCATTGCGTACCTTTCCGGCCAGGTTGGACTCGACCGCGAGGGAAACTT
The DNA here is from genome assembly GCA_964012875.1 of uncultured bacterium. Classification (GTDB taxonomy): domain Bacteria; phylum Pseudomonadota; class Gammaproteobacteria; genus CAXGUU01. The sequence goes on along the minus strand of CAXGUU010000283.1, from coordinate 1,239 downwards.
GCCCGACACGCCTGAAGCTCAGGCGGAAATGGCCTGGTCAAACGTCATGGAGGCGCTGAAAGCTGCTGGTATGGGCGCAGAAAACATTGTAAAAATAAACGCTTATCTGCTGGACATGGACGACTATCCGGTTTTCGCTGCCGCCCGCACCAAATTCCTCGGCGATACTCGTCCAGCCTCGACAGCGGTATTGGTCAAGGGCCTGGTCAAACCGGAATGGCGCTTTGAAATCGATGCCGTAGCGGCAGCTGAATAGGCGCAAGTGTACTGAATTTGTTCACAATTTATGGTGGACGCGGTCAGGTGGGGCAGTGTAAGGTTCCGGCCATCTGCATGACTGTTCGCGCGCGGTGAGAATGTCTCTGAGCGGCGGCATGTTTATCACGCGTTGAACGTTTCCGAAGGAGTCCATTAATGGAAGTTGGTGCTTTTTATCTGCCGTCAGTCGGCAAGAAATCAGACATTGAAAAGGGTATGGCGGGCAAGCAAACGTCCCTGTACCAGATGATGCTGCGTGAGTTATCGGAGCAGATGCAATACATGGACGGTGAGGGCTACTACGGTGCCGGATTCACCGAACACCACTTCCATATCGAAGGCGAGGAAGTTTCTACCAACCCGGTGCTGCTCGATCTTTACTTCGGCATGCAGACCAAGAACATGAAATTCGGCCAACTGGGTAACGTTCTGCCGTCGCAGAATCCCATAAATCTTGCTGAAAACATCGCCATGGTTTCGCAGATGCTGGGCGGCCGCGTCTTCGCGGGTTTTGCCCGCGGGTATCAACCGCGCTGGGTCAATGTGCTGGGGCAGCAGGTCGGACTTTCCGATCCCGCATCCGGTGAGGACTATGAGGAGCTGAAGCGATCATTGTTCGAAGAGCATTTCGAAATTATTCAGGCCGCATGGCGTAACGATACTTTCAAGTTCGAAGGCAAGCACTGGCAGATCCCGACCAAAGACATCCTGTGGGCGGCCGCAGAAGTCGCGCGTGACTACGGCCAGGGTTGCAACGCCGATGGCTATATCGAGGAAATCGGTATCGCGCCGCCGACCTATGAGAAGCAGATTCCGGACATGTTCATGCCGTTCGCGACCTCTGAACGTTCGATTAAATGGGGGATGGAGCGGGGCATCGTGCCGGTCACGATCATGACGCAGTACGAAGTTGTGAAAGAGCATTTTCGCGCCGGCATGGAAGCTGCCAATGAAGCAGGTAAGAACTACGAATTTGGCCAG
>CAXGUU010000282.1:0-4445 GCA_964012875.1 uncultured bacterium | reverse complement strand
GGCCGGCATTCCAATGGGCCGCATTGCCGAGCCTCAGGAAGTCGCAACGCCGTGCTGTTTCCTGCTGTCCGATTCCGCGAGCTACATCACCGGCCAGCACCTGTCCATCGATGGCGGCGCCCACATCGGATTTTAGCAGCCGGACTCGCTATAAAACGTGTCCGCAATGCCCTGAAAGTACGCCGCGCTTTTCGCGGACGGCAACGACGATACCAGCGGCCGCAAGGTCACCGAATCGGCCACATCCCCGGTCTGTTGCAGTCAGCAGCCTGGGCGTCCGAATTAACTATACTGTTCCACTACAAGAGGCTCTCAATTGCACATGTTTGGTCGATGCAGTCATTGGACACTAATCGAACGCACCACCTGGTTTGCAGCAGTTATCTGCGGTCTCGTGCGTGAATCATCATGAGCGACGACTCGCTCAACTGGAGACACCTCGGTTCACGCTACGACGATGACGCCGGCCTGATCCTGTTCAAAAAACGCATCGATCGCCTGCGCAATCCACGCAACGGCAAAGATTTCGACCGACTGGTGCTCGAATGCGGCGACTGGGTCAACCTCGTCGCCATCGATGCTGAACAACGTTGCGTCATGATTCGTCAGTATCGTTTTGGTGTCGGGTACACCACGCTCGAAACTCCGGGCGGCATGGTTGATCCCGGTGAAGACTCGCTGACCGCGGCGAAACGGGAGCTGCTGGAAGAAACCGGTTATGTATCAGATGACTGGAGCTACCTTGGGGCAGTCGAACCCAATCCCGCCTTCCACGGCCATTTGTGTCATCACTGGCTGGCGCAGGGCGCCAGACAAGCACGACCTCCTGAACCGGACGACGGTGAATTGATCGAAATCGATCTGATGAGCGAGGCAGACGTGCAACAAGCGGTACAAAACGGTGAACTCAAGCACGCATTAGCCCTGTCGGTTTTGTCGCGGGTCTATGAACTCTGGCCACGACCCTTTCGACACGACTGATTTCTACAACCATGGCGGTATGGGCCCGTGCGTGTGTGGCACGGCCCGCTGGCGGCGCTGCGGCAGTCCATGGCTCTCACTTTGGCCCGAATCGCTGCCAGGCCCTTTGCGCTGCCGGTAAAGGTGGCAGATCATCGGGGTTGTTCTTCAGCATGCCACCGCCGGTATCGAACGCGACCTGATTGCCGAAATACATGACGTGCCGGTCGTAACCGGCGATATCAGATGGACTTAAAGTCAGCGTTGCCGACTTCAAAAGTGTGTGCTCGTGCCGCCCTACCCATTCATCTGCTGACTCGAACGCATAAGCTCCCGGAATGTTCACACCCTCGACGTAGTAGTGAGCCGGGATCACGACGTTGGCTTTGACCTTTTGCATCACGACATCAGCCCAATCCGGACTCAGAATGTGCCCCTCGTCGCTGACCGACAGGATCGCGACATCGACATCACCGATCGTCTTCCACACCCGCTCGGGGGGATTCTGTCGATTGTCGCCCCAGTGCAGGATGCGCAGGCCACCGGTTTCAATGATGTACATGCTGTTATCCCACTGCAGCGATTCGTGCGGCGGGCAAGGGTCAGCATCGAGTGCACGGGTCACCGGCTCCCGCAGGGCGAAATCACCTTGCGGTTCGCAGATATGTTTCTCCGCGATGCCGGTAATCTTTACATCAGCGAGCTTGAAATGTCCGGCCATCCGTTCGATCACCATGTCCGCGCGCAGGCGGTCGACTGCGTCGTGGTCGAAATGCGCATGCGTGACCAGCGCAATATCGGTGCGGGTGACGGGCATATCACGTACATACCAGGGCGGCCACTGACCCGTGATGTCGTTACGCCACGGATCGATGAACATTGTCACACCCCTAGGCGAAGTAATTTCAAATGCCGCGTTGCCAAAAAAACGGAATGTGACTTCACCCTTATCTTCGTGCAGGCCGCCATAGACCTGGGCGGCAATCACCCGATCGTTGTTATGCCGTTGCGTTTGCGCACTGCCCCCGTGACCGCCGTGAGCGAATACTGCGTTACCTAGCATGAAACCCACGAATGCGGCCAGTAATCCCGCCTGTATTGTTTTCATCACTATGACCTGCCAACCTTTCAGCTCCCTGTGCTACGCCCAGTGTAACCACTCGTTTCCAAATTTCGATCGATCGCGACCATGGCTTACGAAATCAAACGTTTCCCGTATGACGGCACCATTGACGCCGACGGCCACGTACTGGAACCACCCGACTTGTGGGAAAACTACCTCGAATCGAAGTACCTCGAGCGCGCGCTTCGCATCAAAGTGGACGACGAAGGCTTTGAATACCTCGAAATCAACGGCAAACCATCCGAACGAACGAACAGAGGTTACCCTGGCACGCTGGGCGGCATGGGCAACGACGACATGCGTCCCAGCAAGGAACGCCGCTATGCTGACAATATTCCTTACGGTGCCTGCAATGCCGCAGAACGCATCTCGATGCTGGAGCAGGAAAACCTTCAGAAAACCCTGCTCTACCCAACCCTCGGCCTGCTATGGGAATGCGAGCTCACTGATCCCGAGCTGTCACTCGCCTACGTACGCGCCTACAACCGCTGGATAGCCGATTTTTGCCGCGAGACTGAAGGCCGACTGGTGCCCATCGCGCACCTCACCCTGCTCGACCCGGAGGCGTCCGCTGACGAGCTTGAGCGCGCGGTCAAAGATGGCTGTAAAGGCGCCTGGGTGAATCCGTTCAATCATCTCAAGGTGATTCATGGAGACAAAAAACATGACGTCCTGTTCGAACGCTGTCAGGCGCTGGACGTTCCCATTGCGATCCACCCCACATTCATTCCACACCCACCCGCCCAGGGCATATTCGACTGGCCGCGACGGGGCGCACCCTGGGGCGAAATGATCTGGTTGCGCGCGGTCGTGCAACAGGCACTCATCTCGTTTTTTTCGCTCGATACCTTTGCACGATTTCCGGAACTCAAACTGGGTATTCTCGAAGTCGGCAGTGGCTGGATTGGTGCGATGCTTGACCGGCTGGATGCCTTCACCCGCTCCATGAAAGCGAATCGTCAATCAGCGACAGAACTTTTTCGCCGCCACTGCTTTATTTCCGGCGACCCGGACGAAACCGCGGCCCCCTACGTGATTGATCACGTAGGTTCGGATTGCTTTATGTGGGCGACCGACTATCCGCACCCCGATCATCCGCATACCTGGGTCGACGACCTGACAGCTTACGCGGACCGCTTGTCCGGCGACACGCGCGCAAAGGTATTGGGCGAAAACGTAAGGCGGATCTACAAGCTTTAGATTCTGATTATGAGTTTGAAGCGAATGGCACACGCAAACCTTTCCTCTCAAGACGCGGCAGTACTTCCTGCACGAAATAGGGCAACTCGTCGACGTAGTTCACGAATGTAATCGTCGAGCCGGCAAAACCTGCGTTGCTGATTTGTTCAATTTTGTCAGCGACGGTGTCGGGATCACCAATCAGCGGATAGACGCCATGCCCGGCGGCGAACTGGGTCCGCAGCGCTTCGATCTGATCGACCGGGAACGATTGGGCATGCATGCCCATCAGTTCCATCAAACGTTCGGCGGCCACGGTATCGGCATTCTCCACTGCATAATAGTGATGATAGTCCTCGGCCTCTTTGGTACTCGGCCGGCAGACGACATAGGTCGTGGTGTACACCGCCAGTGTCCTTTGATAGGCGGATTGCGCGCGCGCCTGCCAGGTTCTAACCGTGTCCGCGCCACTTTCCAGATCAACCATGACGGTGAAGAGCACATCGCAATTGCGCGCAGCGAAATCCCGGCCCTGGTCCGACGAGCCGGCATTCATGATCGGTGGCAGGGTGCGACCAACGGGTTTCGGCGTGCAGCGTCCCTGGCTGATGGTGAAATACTCATCCTGCCAGTCGAAACCATCGTCGGATGACCAGGCCTTTTGAATGACATCCCACCAGCTCTGCCCGTAGCGATAGCGGTCATCGTGCGCGTCCGGCAGGTCCTTGCCGAACATGTCGTATTCCGGCTTGTTCCAGCCGCAAACGATATTAAGTCCGAAACGGCCGCCGGCAATGTGATCGATCGTGGCGAATTGCTTCGCCGCCACGAGCGGATGGGTAAACGAGGTGTGCGCCGTGGCGAAAACCGAAATGCTGCTTGTTTGCGCCAGTAACCCGGCTGACCAGGTGATGGTTTCAAGCGATTCACCCTGGAAATCGGTTTTACCGCCGTAGCCTGCCCAGCGGGCAATAGGCAAAATAAACTCGATACCCGCCGCGTCGGCCAGATGCGCCAGTTTAAGGTTGTCTTCCCAGCTCGCCGACCAGCGTTCCGGCACGGTCGTGGCCGCCATACCGCCGGAACAGTTGGGCGAAAACAGGCCGAGCTTAAACTTATTCGGACCAAAGATTGCGTTTTGTGGTCGGCGCACCGGATCCCCTCTGGACGACAATCGGCTGAT
>CAXGUU010000281.1:0-4489 GCA_964012875.1 uncultured bacterium | reverse complement strand
CGAAAAATGCTGGGAATGCTGTTCGAGACCGGGCATCCGTGGATTACATTCAAAGACGCCGCAAACCTGCGTTCGCCGCAACAACACAGCGGTGTCGTACACAGTTCAAACCTGTGCACGGAGATCACGCTCAACACGTCGCCGGGCCAAGAAATTGCTGTATGCAATCTGGGATCGGTCAACCTTGCACAGCACGTTAACGCGGATGGATTGGATTACAGCAAGTTAGAAAAAACGGTATCCGTCGCGATGCGGATGCTCGATAACGTTATCGACTATAACTACTACAGCGTGCCGACAGCGCGCGCTTCCAACCTGCGCCACCGACCTGTCGGACTTGGCATCATGGGATTCCAGGATGCGCTGTACAAACTGCGCATCGCCTACGCCTCAGATGACGCCGTCGAATTCGCTGACCGCTCGATGGAAGCAGTGAGCTTCTACTCAATCAAGGGGTCAACCGACCTCGCCGAGGAGCGCGGTACCTACCAGAGTTTCGACGGGTCATTGTGGAGCAAAGGTATCCTGCCGATCGATTCGATCGAGTTGCTGGCGGAAGGCCGCGGCGGTTACCTCGACATGGATCGCAGCCAAACGCTAGAGTGGGATGAGCTGCGTAAGCGGGTCAGCTCAGTCGGCATGCGCAACTCCAATTGCATGGCAATTGCGCCGACAGCGACAATTTCCAATATCTGCGGTGTCAGTCAGTCGATTGAGCCGACTTATCAAAACTTGTTCGTAAAGGCCAACCTGTCGGGTGACTTCACTGTCGTCAACATGTACCTCGTTGATGATCTGAAGCAACGCAATCTGTGGGATGAGGTCATGGTCAATGATCTCAAGTACTACGACGGCAGTGTTGCGCGAGTGGATCGCATTCCCGACGACCTCAAACAAATTTACGCGACAGCATTTGAGACTGATCCGCGGTGGCTAGTCGAAGCGGGTTCACGCCGGCAGAAATGGCTCGACCAGGCACAGTCACTCAACCTGTATATGTCCGAACCAAATGGCAGCAAGATGGACAATCTCTACAAGCTGGCCTGGGTCCGCGGCCTGAAGACAACCTATTACCTGCGGACCATGGGGGCGACCCATGTCGAAAAGAGCACACTCGCCGACGGCAAGCTCAACGCCGTGCAGGAAGCTCAGAATGAGACCGAAGCGCCGAAAGTGTGTTCGATTCTTGATCCGGATTGTGAGGCCTGCCAGTAGGGCGGGCGCTAACGAACTGTAGCTGGGAGACAGTAATGCTAAATTGGGACGACCCGATTGCACCCTTCAAAGAAGCGGAGATGGCGACGAGTACGCAAACGGCGAAACGCGCGATGATGGCAACCGAAACGCTCGCCAACGTGGAACGGGCCGAAGCCATAGTTGAAGTTGCGACCGAAGTCGAAGCGCCAGAGCAAATTGCAGTGGCAGCTGCGCCGGCGGCAACGATGGATACCCCAACGCCGTCGTCGGTTGCTCCCGAAGCCGACGCTGGTGTAACCGGCCTCGAAGAACTTGAGTTTGGCGCCGGTCGCCTGGCGGTTGATGACAAGAAGATGATCAACTGCCGCGCTGATTTGAATCAACTTGTCCCATTTAAATACAAATGGGCCTGGCAGAAATATCTCGATGGTTGTGCCAACCACTGGATGCCGCAGGAAATAAACATGAATGCGGACATCAGTTTATGGAAGAGCGCTGATGGTCTGACCGAAGACGAGCGGACAATCATCAAACGCAACCTAGGTTTCTTCTCGACTGCCGACTCACTCGTCGCCAACAACCTGGTGCTCGCCGTGTACCGGCATATAACCAACCCGGAATGTCGTCAATACTTATTGCGCCAGGCGTTTGAAGAAGCCCTGCATACACATGCCTATCAGTATTGCATTGAGAGCCTCGGCCTCGATGAAGCAGAAGTATTCAACATGTACCGCGAAGTGCCGTCGGTTCACAACAAGGCATCCTGGGCCCTTAGATTCACCGAGAGCCTTGGCGACCGCGAATTTGTCACCGGCACGACCGCAACTGACCAGCGACTACTGCGTGATTTGATCGCTTTCTATGTCGTTTTTGAGGGCATCTTCTTCTACGTAGGGTTTGTCCAGATTCTGTCGATGGGGCGGCGCAACAAGATGACCGGTGTCGCCGAACAGTTTCAATACATCCTGCGTGACGAATCAATGCACATGAACTTCGGCATTGACGTCATTAACCAGATCAAGGTCGAGAATCCGCAGCTCTGGACAGACGAATTCCAGACCGAGATCGTGACCCTGATTCGTGAAGCGGTTGAACTCGAAGTGGCCTACGCGCACGACACCATGCCGCGGGGCGTCCTCGGCCTTAACGCCAACATGTTTGAAGACTATCTCGGTTTTATCGCCAATCGACGCTGTGCACAGATTGGACTCGCCGAACAATACCCAGGCGTCACGAATCCATTCCCATGGATGAGTGAAGTCATTGATCTCAAGAAAGAGAAAAATTTCTTCGAGACACGGGTCACCGAGTATCAGACAGGCGGCGCGCTTAGCTGGGACTAATTGGGCATTAGACCAGACCTCCTCGCATGGGAGCTATGACGCGCTGCATTGGCCGGTGGAGCCCCAAACTCCACCGGCTTTTTTTAACCTTACCCGCTACATGGGGTCGCCTGCGACACCCACGGTAGTACTTCAGTCGAAATTCGTCCAGCGAACACCTGCGCCGGCAGGACGGCCACCTACCGAATGCGCATTTCATTTCCGCCTCGGAACACATCAATGAGTTGCGCGAACGCCGATTGCCCTAGGATATAACTCGGTATGGCCACGCGCCGTAATAGTGCTGGGAAAAATGAGTCGATGACGCGGTCCGCAGACAGCGCGCTGCTATCTGGCGAACCCTGAACTCGCTCAAGCGACTTCACCAGCACCAGTCCGCGCGCTGACAAATATCCGGCCAGGGCGAGCGCAATGCTGTCGGAGGTGACGGACCAATCGTGCGGTAAGCGTTGATCGGCAGCCGCGCCATCAGGCCGCCAGATTTCGACCCCGACCTTGTTCCGTCCCAGTTCCGCCCACGTTGCCGTCACCGGCAACTCCGGTCGCAGATCAGCCAAGACCCGGGCATTCAGCCCCATAGCGTCGATGGCCAGCCGATGAGCGCATTGCGGGGTCATCGGCCAGCGCTGATCCAGATCCCTCACCACATCGGCGAATGCGCCGCCACCCGGAACGATGACTATTGAGTGCCGCTTGCCGGCCGCTACAATCGCGTCCAGCCAGGGGACGAGCGCATCGGTGCGCAGCAGCGCACCGCCCAGCTTAACGACCCACGTATTCAAGTTGAGAATCGCCAAATAGATAGAGTATGGCCGCCGCTTGATTCAGCGATGCCTGAAATACCTCATCCGAATCGAAATCTCTCACGCTACCACCGCCGGCCCGGCAATCTCCATCTACCGCGTGCAGTAACGACATGAAATCGTGATCACGTGCGCTTACACCGTCATCCGGGCGAGTTTCGCCGCCGCCACCGCCGGCGCGGCGACCGTCGCGGCGAGCCCAATATCAGCCCGACAGCCGATGAGGGCATCGAAATTTCTATGGTCGCAATTTCGCGAGCGCGCCAGATCACCAACAACGAAACGCCCAACGCCAGCCCCAATCATCATTGCTGAATGTCGGGAGTAGGGTTCATTGCTTAACACCAGCTCAACCGCCTGCTCTATCTTTGCCCGTTGTCGGATCGCGAGATACCGCGCCACGCCGCCGATCTCACCAAGATCATCGCCATCCAAATCGCGTCCCAGCATGCGCACCAGGCGGCTGGCGCTACCCAGAAGATTCTTTGCACGGCCGTCGGCGCTGGGCATCAGGTCGTCCTCCTCTTTGATACACCCAAGCAATCGATAGACATCCGCCATGGTCGCGAAAGTTTCGGCCGCCAGCGGTTGCCACTGGCCGCGATAAGGAACCCGGTCGCAGATAGTGTTGACCGGTGTGCGCACGACGCCGGTGTAGACCAGTTCACCGTTGCTCAGCCGTGAAGCGTCGTCGCACCCGACTGCGCGTACCTCACCATCAATAATGGAAATAATATCGGTCGTCGTACTGCCGATATCGATAAGCAGTCCATCGCCGGCGATCTCACCGGTAAACGCCGCGAGTGCGAGCCAGTTGGCCGAGGCGACTGCCGCCGCTTGCGGCCCTGCCGCGGCAGCCACATCAACCCAGCCGTCACGACCGGCAAAGACTCGGACGGCGCCGCCTGAAACCTTCTTCATGAACTCGGTCAGGATCTCGCGGACGCCCTCGTCCCTGCTGGGGAAAATGTCGCACAATTCGCCGGTCATGGTCACGGCATGAACCGCTTTCGCATCGTCAACCGGGAAGTCGATTAAGGCCATGGCCCGTGAGAGTTCGTGGACACCGCGCCACATTGGGCAGGCGATCTGGCGCACGGCAACAATATCGCCATTGCCATCAAGCTTCGCCACCTTGAGGTGCGC
>CAXGUU010000280.1:0-4490 GCA_964012875.1 uncultured bacterium | reverse complement strand
TCTACAGCCTGAACGGCGAACGCTGTACCTCATCAAGCCGTGTTTTGATCCAAGCGGATATCTACGACGAATTCGTCGGCCGCATTCAAGAACGCGTCGGGCGCCTCAAGGTCGGCCATCCACTCGATCCGACCACCGAGCTCGGTCCGTTAATCCACCCCCGTCACAAAGAGAAGGTCGAAAGTTACTTTGATATTGCCGTGAGCGATGGTGCGGCTATTGCGGTTGGTGGCCGTCGCTCGGATGTCCCTGACAAGGGTAACTTTGTCGCCCCAACGCTGTTCAGCAATGCGAAACCAAACATGCGCATCGCACAGGAAGAGATCTTTGGCCCGGTGCTGACCGCGATTCCATTCAACGACGAAACCGATGCACTCAAAATTGCCAACGACATTGACTATGGGCTGGCGGCGTACGTATGGACGGCCGACAGCGGCCGCGGGCACCGCCTGGCCCATGGACTGGACGCCGGCATGATCTGGATAAATTCCGAGAACAACCGGCATTTGCCCGCGCCCTTCGGTGGCATGAAAGCCAGTGGCATTGGACGCGACGGCGGTGACTACAGTTTCGATTTCTACATGGAAACCAAGAACGTCTGTGTCGCATACAACACGCACAGCGTGCCGAAGCTCGGAAAATGACCCTGCAACGCGTCACGCCCTGAGGATGCCCATGAGCCTTTATCAAACCCAAAAGTTCCTCTATCAGCTGAACCGCGAACCGCGCATGCAGACAGAATTCCGTGAAACCCCCGGGGAAATGCTGGACCAATACGAACTGAATGAAGAAGAACGCACGGCGCTGGAACAGGGTGATATCGGACTGCTGTACGTACTCGGGGTTAACGGGCAAATCCTCATGCACTATGCCGCATTCCTCGGCATTGCCTGGTTCGACTACCTGGATCTCATGCGCGCCGGCATCAAGAAACACGGTCCGGTTCGCGCTGGTGTCTATGCCATGACCGGCGGCGGCGACAGTTTCACAGCCGAAGGAAACAAACGATGAGTGTGGTTTACGCCGGCGTCTTAAGTCACGCGCCAGGTATCACCGGACGCGCCGATCTCATCGAAAATACGGCCATACGCGACGAATTTTACGCCAGCCTTTCGCGTCAACGCGAAGACATTGATGCGACGGGCGCCGAAGTCATGGTGGTCGTCGCCGCAGAACATTTCGCGAATTTCTTCATGAACAACATGCCGGCGTTTAGTGTCGGTATGTGTGACAGCTACGAAGGCCCGATTGAAGATCCGGACTGGCTCAAGATTCCCCGGACCAAGGTGCCTGGTGATGCCGCGCTCAGCCGCGAGTTGATCACGGGTCTCATGAACGATGTTGATGTCGCCTTTGCCGAAGAATGGAAATTTGATCACGGCATCATGGTCCCTTTACATTTTTTGACGCCCAACTACGACCGGACCATCGTCCCGGTCAACATCAACTGCCAGGGTCCCCCCCTCACGCCATTACACCGGGTGTGGGCCTTTGGCAAAGCGCTGCGCCGTGTCTGTGATGCGCGCCCCGAAAAAATCGCCATCATCGGCACCGGTGGCATCTCGCATTGGCCGGCGACACCGGATTCCGGCAAGATCAACGAAGCTTGGGATCGTCAGTTTCTTGAACGCCTGTTACAGCAGGACAAAGCGGCGCTGCTGAGCTACACCGACGAAGCGACCTACCGCGAAGGTGGCCAGGGCGGGTTTGAGATTCGCACCTACATCGCGGCTGCGGCCGCCGCTCGTGGCCGCGGCGAACTGCAGTTCTACACCGCCGAACTGCCCCTGTTCGCAGTGGGATGCACGGTCGCGCGCTTCGAATTGCAATAGCGGAAACAAGCACGCGCACCGGTAAGGCGCCATTGCGCAGTCCTGACTGAACGACGGCCTCACCCTGTAATCCCCCGTCCGGGCGTTTCCGGGCGCATGACAGTCAAGCAGTGGCCGTCCCGGCCGCTTACCGTCTCCACGTCGGCAACGTTGCATATGAGTCCGTTAGCAGTATCACAATCAGCTTTCGAATCGCCGATGCTGTCGGAGGGACTGCCGCGCCTGCACGCCTGCATTCCATGCCACCGACTCAGCGACCACGAATCTGCGTTAATGACCGACAGCGCGTTGATCGAATCGATGTCCGCGGGGAAGGCGTTGTTCCGCCTGAAACAAGTGTCCAGGCAGCCGAGCTGCTGAAAGAGGCTGCTTGAACAGCCACTCCTGCTTGCGCGAAATTGTGTTTATGATGCGCGCATATGGCACGCGTCCGAAAGGTGCTGCCGCTTCCGACAGTGATCGAACAGATCACGCCCGCATGTGTATCAAGGAGTCTGTCGATGGCCGGAGAGATCGTCGCCGGGTTTTTAGCCCCGCACCCACCCCACCTGGTCTATGGCGAAAATCCGCCACAAAATGAAGCACGGTCGCAGGGCGGTTGGGAACCGCTACGCTGGGCCTACGAGCGGGCGCGTGCTTCGATTGATACGCTGAAACCGGACGTGCTCCTGGTTCATTCGCCTCACTGGATTACCCAGCAGGGCCACCATTTCCTGGGTGTTGAAAAACTCGGCGGCAAATCCGTCGATCCGATTTTTCCTAACCTGTTTCGTTACAGCTTCGATTTACAAGTCGACGTCGCGTTGGCGGAAGCCTGTGCCGCCGAAGGGGAGCGGCTTGGGCTGACGACCAAAATGATGCGCAACCCCGGGTTCCGGGTGGACTACGGCACCATCACCACGCTGCACATGATTCGACCACAGTGGGATATTCCGGTCGTGGGCATCTCGGCCAACAATTCGCCGTATTACCTCACCACCGAGGAAGGTCTCGAAGAGATGGACACACTCGGCAAGGCCACGCGAGCCGCTATCGAAGCGAGCGGCAAACGTGCCGTTCTGCTCGCCTCCAATACGCTGTGCCACTATCACTTCAGCGAGGAACCCGAACCACCCGAAGATATGTCGCAGGAACATCCACAAAACATGGCGGGATACCTGTGGGACATGCGCATCATAGAAATGCTGCGTGCAGGAAAAGTGAAGGAAACTTTCGACGTATTGCCCCAGTTCATCGAGGAAGCATTTGCCGAGGTGAAATCGGGGGCCTTTACGTGGATGTTTTCGGCCATGGACTACCCGGAGATTCCCGGGGAACTGCACGGCTATGGCACGGTGATCGGCACTGGAAATGCCGTCATGGAATGGAATCTTGTCAAGGCCGGACTGGCCGAGGCAGCCTGACGGACGCACGCTATGACTGTTGTATCTGCATTCCTTGTTCCCGGATCACCACTGCCCTACGTGCAGTCCGACAATCCACCGTGGCAGCCTTTCGTGAACGGCTTCAGGACGGCCGCCGAAACACTCGCCCGCTCGAAGCCGGATACCATTGTGATCTATTCGACCCAGTGGCTGGCGGTACTCGATCAGCTGTGGTTAACGCGCCCGAGTTCGGTAGGGGTACACGTCGATGAGAACTGGCACGAATATGGTGAACTGCCGTTCGATGTGACGGCCGATGTCGAACTGACTAATGAGATTATCTCGGCGACAGCAGAGGTTGGCGTCCGCTCGAAGGGCGTGAACTACGACAGTTTCCCGATTGACACCGGTACCATCGTTGCCGGCAATTACCTGAATCCGGAACACTCGCTGCCCGCCTGCGTAACGTCCAACAACCTTTACCACGACTGGGAATTGACCCATACGCTCGGCCAGGTCGCGGCCAGAATCGCTGCCGCAAAAGGCCGGCGTATCGCCGTCGTCGGTGTTGGCGGCCTGTCAGGATCGTTCTTCAGGCACCCCATCAACATCGCCGAGGACCACATCGCTTCGTCCGAAGACGACAACTGGAACAAAAAGATTCTTGATCTGCTCGAAGCCGGAAAGGTCAGGGACCTGAAGGCCGCGATACCTGACTTCGCGCAGGCAGCGCGCGCGGACATGGGTTTCAAGCATTGCGGATTTGTCCTGGGGGCGCTCGGCGACCAGTTTTCCTCAGCGACAATTCACACCTACGGCCCCTTGTACGGCACGGGTGGCGCGGTCGTCCAGTTCAACCTGTAGCCGCAGCGCTCTCCAGCGCCCGGGTTTTGATCGCGCACGGCTGATGTTAGCAACCCCGTTAGGGTCGCCGCTTCATCATGCCGACAGACTTCATCGTCATGACGATTTCGTCGTGCTGGTTAAATACCTCGAACTCGCTTCTGACAATGCCGCGATCGGGTTTGGATTTCGACGCTCGGGTTTCGACCACTTTCACGCGAACTCGCAATGAATCTCCCGGGCGCACCGGCACGATCCAGCGAATTTCGTCGACGCCCGGGGAACCTAGGCCCGCGACCTCGGAAACGTAGTGGTCCACCATCAACCGCATCACCATCGAGCAGGTGTGCCAGCCACTGGTAATCAAGCCGCCGAAGTGGGTTTCCTTCGCTGCATTCTCATCAATATGGAACGGTTGCGGATCGTAAGCTTCAGCAAATGCGATCAGCTC
>CAXGUU010000279.1:0-4492 GCA_964012875.1 uncultured bacterium | reverse complement strand
AGACGCAGACTGCCCGCGATCATTGCAATCACGCGACCGCGCTCGCTGCCAGCCAACGTGTCCGAAATGTAAGCCATGCGACCGAGCAGAAACGTGCTGCTGGAGGCGCCGTTGATGAGCGCAAAAATATAGAACGATGTGATCGTGGTACTTGTCGCATAACCCAGAAAAGCAACGACGAGCCCGACGCTTGCGAGCAGCATCACGGCCTTGTCGCCCCAGCGCGCGGCCAGCATGCCGGCCGGGATGTCCATCACCATCATGCCGACGCCACGCCAGCCGATGACCGCCGCCGCCGCCGCGACGCTGCCGCCCTGCTCGAGCACGTACAGCGGTAGCAGTACGAACGATGCCTGGGCCGGGATGCCGAGAAACAGCGACGGCAGGTAGAGCGGCAGCAATGCGCGTTGATGCGTAGTCATCATTGTGCGCTCAGCCAGGCGCGGGGGCTTCAGGCGTCGTCCGGCCACGCGAGTAGGACAACATGACGCCTGCTGCGCACAACACCGCGGCGACCACAAAGGTCGTACTTATGCTGCTGTTTAATTCCGGGTAGAGCGCCGGGGTGATCTGCCGCGGCCCCAGAATGAGCGCGAAGATCATGGCGACCAGTCCCATACTGGTCATCTGCCCGACGACACGCATGACCGAATTCGCGCTCCCTGCGCGGCCGTAGTCGCTGCGCTCGACCGAACCCATGATGGCATTTGCATTCGGCGTGGTAAAAAGGCTTAAACCCAAACCGGTAATCGCCAGCGCCAGCACCACAAAACTGAGGCTGCTGCTGCCGTTCAGCGCCGACAGGCAAAACAAACCGAGTGACGTTACCGCCATACCCGCGGACGCCAGGACGCGCGGTTGCACCCGGTCAGCCAGCCGACCGGCCATCGGCGACAGGAAGGTCAGCACAATCGGCTGGACCATCATGATGACGCCCGCCACCGACGGCGACACACCTTTCAGGTACTGCAGGTAGAGGCTGACCAGCACTACATTAGCGAAGGTCGCGGTATACATCACCAATGAGGCCAGACACGAAATAATGAACAGGCGGTTGGTGTAGAACAGCTCAACGTCGAACACCGGGTAGGGGTGGCTATGTTCGTGCCGGAAGAAAAACACAATGCCGACGATACCGAGCACGATCATGGCGGCGCCATCGAGACTCGGCAGCCGCGTGACACCGGCCATCATCACGGTGATGGCAACGCCGTAGAGACTCGCACCGATTAAATCGAAACTGCCGCGCTCGTCCGCCCGCCATTCCGCCGGCACGCGGAATACGCCGATATAAAGCACCAGGAACGACAAGGGCAGATGGACCAGAAAAGTTGCCCGCCAGCTGATCGTCTCGACCAACCAGCCGGACACCAGCGGGCCCAGCGACAGGCCCAGGTAAATCGCCGATACGGCGTAACCGATGGCCGTTCCGCGTTTTGCCGGCGGATAGACCGACGACACGATCGCGACGTTTGTAGCGAAAACCATGGCCGCGAACACACCCTGCAGAAATCGCCCGAATAGCAACTGCGTTTCGGTACCCGCGGAGGCGGTAAACACCGAGGTCAGCACAATACCCAGGCTGCCAAGCAAATAAATGCGCTTGCGTCCGTACATGTCTGCAAGCCGACCGAAGCCGAGTACACAGGCCGCGCTCGCCATGAGGTAGGCCATCGGAATCCAGCTGATACCGACGGCGTCGATTTCGAGCGCGCGGGCAATCTCCGGCAAAGCGACATTGACCCCGGTCAGCATCATTGCGGTGCTGATCGAATTCAGCACCACCATGACCGTAGCCGCGCGACGGGTCGAGTCGGAAATTTGTTCCGGATCAGTCATTCAGGGCCGTTCGTGCAGGCCGTGGTCTGACGTGGCAATCATTCTTATAAGTGGCCGCTAACGGCTCGCACAAAGCGTAGCAAGGAGGGCCGGCTGCAAGGAGCCGCGCAATGAACGACGAGACATATCTGGCGGACAGGCGAGGAGTGAATGAGCACACGACACCGAAGATGGTCCGCGCAGTAGCTTTGTGCCTATTCGGATTCTTCCATGGCTCGCAGTTCCACCCGCCGGATCTTGCCACTGACCGTTTTCGGCAACGCCTCGACGAACTGCACCTTGCGCGGATATTTATACGGTGCGGTCACGTTCTTGACGTGTTCCTGCAACTCCTGCACCAGCGCATCGCTGCCGCTGTGCCCGGGTGCCAGTACCACGAAAGCCTTCACCACCGCGCCACGGGTCTCATCGGGACTCGCTACGACGGCGGATTCGGCAACGGCTTCGTGTTCAATCAAGGCACTTTCAACTTCGAACGGCCCGATGCGATAGCCGGCCGAAAGAATGACGTCGTCGGCACGGCTGACGAACCAGAAATAGCCATCGGCGTCGACGTAACCGCGATCGCCAGTGATGTACCAGTCGCCGACGAAGCAGGCGTCGAAACGCTCCTTGTCGCCCTGGTAGTCCATGAACAGGCCCGGCGCCCGATTGGGCTTCACGCGAATGGCGATATCGCCCTCCTCGTCGACCGGCAGCGGCTGACCTTTATTGTCGATGATGGCCATTTCGATGCCCGGCATGGGTTTGCCCATCGAGCCGAGGCGCGGTTCGAGAAACGGAAAGTTGCCGCAGACCAGCACCGATTCGGTCTGACCGTAGCCATCGCGAATGACGATATCGGTCGCGCGCTGCCAGGTTTCGATGACTTCCGGGTTCAACGGTTCGCCAGCGCCGACACAGTGACGCAGCTTCGGAAATTTATAAGCAGAAAGGTCCTGCAACACCAGCATACGGTAGATAGTCGGTGCTCCGCACATGGTGGTGATCGGGTGTTCGGCAAGCAGATTCAGGGTTTTGACCGGGTCGAAGATCGGCGAGTGATGCACGAACAGGGTCGTACCCTGGTTCCACGGACCGAAGTAGCTGGAATAAGCGGCCTTGGCCCAGCCGGTATCGCTGATGTTCCAGTGCAGATCGTTGGGCTTGAGGTCGAGCCAGTACTTACCGGTAATTTCATGCGCGAGCCCGTAGGCGTGACCGTGAATGGTCATCTTAGGATAGCCAGTAGTGCCCGAGGTGAAGTAACACAGGGCCTCTTCTTCGGCAGCGGTATCGGCGGTCGCGAAATCCGCGCTGGCGGGATCGATAATGACGTCGTATGAGAGCCAGCCGTCACGTTCGCCATCGACGACGATCTGCGCTTTCGTCGTCTTGCATTCAGCTGCGACTTCTTCGTACTTGGGCGCATTGGCGGTGTCGGTGATGAAGCAGACAGCGCTGGCGGCGTTCATGCGGTAAGCGATGTCTTTCGGCGACAGCTGGGTGGTACCCGGTGAGCACACCGCACCCATACGAATACAGGCCGTGACGATTTCCCACCATTCGATGTTGCGTCCGAGCATGAGGATGACGGTGTCGCCGCGTTGGACGCCAGCGTCGCTAAGCGCATTGCAGAGCTTGCGCGAACGCACGCTGAGTTCGGCAAACGTGAGGGTCTTGCGATTGTCATCGTCATCGACCCAGCGAATTGCCATGCGATTTTCGTCGGCCGCCCATTTATCGATCACGTCGCCGGCGAAATTGAAATGACTGGGCGCGGACCAGGTGTATTCGTCACGAACCTTCTGGTAATCGGAATTGTCGGCTTGGCTGTTCATTAACCTTCTCTCATCAATGCGTGTGGCGTTATTACGGCGGGGCGGACCTGCGCTAATCTGTAGCAGCGCGTGATGTTATCCCGATTCACCCGTTCAGGGCAGGCAGCGCAGCCCGGGACGCAGTTTAGAACCTGGATTATACGAACGCCGAAAAACGATCGAGCATGCCGGCGCACAACACAGCCAGCAGGCGGCGCAGCCGTTTTTCGAACGTGAATCAGAACCAGGATTCGGCGGCTTCGAGACAGGTCGAGTCTGCGGTATTCAGCAGCGCACAGCGCTCTTTGACCTTCGGCAGCTCGTATCGGAAAAAGTACTGACAGGCGACGAGCTTGCCGCGATAGAAGTCGATATCCTCACCGTCGGCATCCGCCAGCGCACGCTCGGCAACGGCCGCCTGACGCAACCACATCCAGGAAATCACGATATGACCGAAAGCGTCGAGGTAGTGCGTGGCGTTGGCAAGCGCGCGGTTGACCTCGCCTTCGCGTTGCAGCGCCGTTAAGGCCTCGGTGGTGTGGCGAATTGTGGCAAGGGCATCCCTGAAAGCGTCGCAGTATTCCGCCAGCACAGGCCGGTCACCACAGCCATCGAGCGTGGCTGCATATTCTTCTTGCAACGCCGTCCAGGCCGCACCACCAGCCATGCTGACCTTGCGGCCCAGCAGATCGAGCCCGTGAATACCGTGGGTGCCTTCATGAATCGGGTTCAGCCGGTTATCGCGGTAAATGCGTTCAACTGGAAATTCGCGCGTATAACCGTAGCCACCGAGGATCTGAATGGCGTGCTTGTTAGCCTCGAGACAAAACTCCGACGGCCAGGACTTCGTGATC
>CAXGUU010000278.1:0-4500 GCA_964012875.1 uncultured bacterium | reverse complement strand
GTAATCCAACAGCCGATCGAAACGACGGTGATGACTTCGGATTGACGGCGGCGTTGACCGAAGCCCTCAACCACCGCGGCTATCTCTTGCTGACCAGTGGTTTTTTCGTTTGCGGATTTCATGTCGCATTCGTGGTCGTGCATTTCCCGGCCTATGTCAGGGACCTTGGTTTTGATGCGACTGTCGGTGCCTACGCGATTGCCATCCTGGGCTTGTTCAACATCATGGGTGCGTTCCTGTCGGGCGTGGCCGGTCAGCGCTACAGCAAGCGCCTGAGCCTGTGCTGGATCTACGCGGGTCGGGCGCTGGTCATCACCTGGTTTTTGACCGCGCCAATGTCGGCATCGACCGTGTATTTGTTTTCGGCCGCGATGGGGGTGTTATGGCTTTCAACGGTACCCCTGACCACGGGCATCGTCGCCCAGGTGTTCGGACCGCGTTACATGGCGACCTTGTTCGGGGTCGTGTTCCTCGGGCATCAGCTCGGCAGCTTTACCGGCGTCTGGCTCGGTGGCCGGATTCATGATCTTACTGGTAGCTACGAACTGATGTGGCAGTTGGCGGTGGCATTGAGCGTCTTCGCGACCTTGATCCACTGGCCGATTGATGAAAAGCCGCTGGTAAGCCGCAGCCAGACGGTTTGAGTAGCTGCAGGGCTAATCGGAATGCCTGCACTTGGAGCCCTGATTCGATAGCATGAATCTGACCCAACCAAGTAGAGATGCGCGATGTCTGTAAACGCCTTTTCGACCGCGACCGAATTGCTTGAGGCGCTCGGCGGCGGACAGATCAGTTCGGTCGAACTCACCGGGCTTTTTATTGAACGAATTCAGGTACACGATAAAAAGATCAACGCGGTGGTGGTGCGTTGTTTTGACGAGGCGCTGGCAGCAGCAAAGGTCGCCGATGACCAGCGTGCTTGCGGGCACGCCGTCGGCCCGCTGCAGGGTTTGCCGATCACGATCAAAGAATCGTACAACTTAACCGGCACGCCAACGACCTGGGGCATTCCGCAATTCAAAGGCAATGTGGCGCCGTCGGACAGCGAGTCGGTTTGCCGCTACAAGGCCGCGGGCGCACACTTCATCGGCAAGACCAATGTACCGCGAGAACTCGCGGACTTTCAGAGTTACAACGACATTTACGGCCAGACCAACAACCCCTACAAACTCGATCGCACGCCCGGCGGTTCGTCCGGCGGTTCGTCGGCGGCGCTGGCAGCCGGTTTTACGGCGCTGGAATCAGGTTCCGACATCGGCGGGTCTATTCGCAACCCTGCACATTTTTGCGGTGTTTACGGACACAAACCGACCTGGGGCGTGGTGTCGGATCAGGGCCACGCGCTGCCGGGTTCGGCCGCGCCCGCAGACATTGCGGTGTGTGGGCCGCTGGCCCGCAGTGCTGATGATCTGATCTTGCAAATGGACATCCTGGCCGGCCCTGACGCGCGTTTTTCACGCGGCTGGAAACTTGACCTGCCGCGGCCGAAAAAAAGCCGACTTTCCGAGTATCGCGTGGCCGTCTGGCCCGATGCGCAATTCGCACCCGTTTCATCGGAGGTCGCGGACCGGGTACAGATGGTCGCCGAGGTACTGAGTAAGGCGGGCGCCACGGTTTCGGACAGCGCACGCCCTGAGATTGATATTGATAAGGCGATGGATACTTACTATGCGCTTCTGTGGGGCGTCATGGGCGCCGGCGCCACTGACGAGCAGCATGCTGCGCGCAAGGCTGAGGTGGCCGCCATGTCACCCGACGATCGATCGCCACGTGGCCGGCAACTTCGTGAAGCAGTCCAGGATCACCGCGCCTGGGTCAAGCACCACCACCGCCGCTACCGGATTCGCGCCGCCTGGACTCGATTCTTCAAGGATTGGGACATTCTCATTTGCCCGCAAATGCCGACCGCGGCATTTCCGCACGATCACGGCGCACCGATGGAACGGTTGATTGAAATTGATGGCAAAAAGCATCCTTACTTCGAGCAGCTGCATTGGTCGGGATTGATCACCGTTGCGCACTTGCCGAGCACGGTTTTTCCGACTGGGCTGAACGGGGAAGGTTTGCCGATTGGTCTGCAGGCTGTTGGCCGCGAATTCGATGATTACATGACGATAGACTTTGCTCGTTTGCTGTCTCGGGAAATCGGTGGCTTCGTGACGCCTCCGGATTTTTCGTAGATTCGGAGAAGCCCGAAGATCGACAACAAGGGGAGCCCATGGCCAAGCCGCAAACGGTGATCGATGGAGACGGCCACATTTGTGAGCCGGAACTGGTGTGGACTGAATACACCGCGTCCAAGTTCAAAGACGATGTGCTGCAGATACGCACCGTCGATGGTGTCAGTGACCTTTATATCGAAGGCCGCCGCTTACCTTTCGGCGGCGGCGCCAGCATTGCCCATGCTTGTATTCCCGGCGGTTTTGCGCCCGGACAGCACCCCCCTGGGCTGATATTCCGGCTGGTAGCCACGATCCCGCCGCCCGGCTGAAAGTGATGTCGGAGGAGGGTATCGACCAGGCCTTGTTGTTTCCGTCCGCGCACCTGCTGGCGGGCGATGTAAACGATCCGCAGATAGCGGCTGAAACCTGCCGCGCCTACAACGATTGGATGAGTGATTTCTGCAAGCACGATCCGAACCGGCTGTTCGGCATGGGCTTGGTGCCGATGCAGAATATTGAGCTCGCGATCAAGGAAGCGAAACGTTTGCAGTCGATCGGCCTGAAAGGCTTCATGTGTCGTCCTGAACGCTATAACGGTCTCGCCTTGAATGACGCGGCCTGCGATGGCCTGTGGAAAACGGCGCTCGAGCATAATCTGGCCGTTGCCATCCACGGTAGTTTCGGTTCACAGATGAAGAGTTTTTCAACGGGCCTTTACAAAGACAACCTGTTTTTCGATCACATGATTGCTCATCACCTTCGGGCAAATGGCCGTAATGATGGATTTAATCGCCGGCGGGGTACTCGATCGTTACCCCGGACTGCGGGTGGGGTTCTTTGAGAGCGGCCTAGGCTGGATGCCTTACTGGATCGACCGGCTCGACGAGCATTTTGAGGTCATGGGGCATCACACGCCCTGGCTGAAACGGCGGCCGTCCGAAATTTTCTCCGAGCAGTGTTTCGTGTCGATGGAGGCCGATGAACTCTCGGGGCTCAGGTGGATGGTCGAGAAGGGGCTTGGGCACTGCATCGTGTGGGGTTCGGATTACCCTCATTTTGATTCGACCTATCCCGGCGCCTACACCGAGGCGCAGGAGACATTCGACTAGGTTGGTTCGGCGGTCGCCGAGGCAGTGATCTTCGACAACCCGCGACGATACATGGGTGTCGGCTAGCGGGCGGGCAAAATCGTCAGCGCGGCGACGCTCACGCAAATTCAAACAGCACGCTGATTGTGTGCTCGGGCGGTCAGAACTCGCGTGCGGTTTCGGGGCGCCATTTGTTATGCGGCACAAAGCCGCTGCGTTCGGCGTCTCGTGGTTCGTTAACCCACAACTCCCGATCAGGGTGCATGCCGGCACCATTAACGGCCGGGACCGCTGAACGGCGCATGCGGTGCAGCAGGCGCGTATCGGCTTCGGCGCAGGCAGGGTGAATGCCATTGTTAGCATCGACCTCGGCCTGCCAGGCCGCTCGCCTGGATGATGCCGTGGCGGCATCGTTGAGCGCCGTGCAATTCAGCTCGTCGGCATTGAGATCAACAACGATTTCGTCGCCGTCTTCGATCAAGGCGATGGGGCCACCCAGCGCTGCTTCCGGACCGACATGACCAATCACGAGACCCACTGAACCACCGGAGAAGCGGGCGTCGGTCATGAGGCCGACCACAATATTCCGTTCGCGGCAGAGCGTGGTGATGCGCGAGGTAGAATCGAGCATCTCGGGCATGCCCGGCGCACCGCTGGGGCCGCCGTAGCGTACGATAACCATGTCGTGATGCTGAAAGGTGTCAGGCGCCTTGGCGAGCGTGTCGAGCAGTGACTCTTCGCCATTAAAGACCCGTGCAGAGCCGACAAATACATTGTCCTCGAGGCCGCCTTCGACGCCGGCGAGCTTGAGCACGGCGCTGAAGTCAGGTGACAGGTTGCCGCCCAACACGCGTAAGCCGCCGGTTGGTTTGTAGGGTTTCTCTACACTGTAAATGACCTCGCCATCGGGTGCGGCCGTTTGCAGCCGCTCGATTTGTTCGGCCAGGGTCTCGCCCGTGCAGGTCAGGCAATCGCCGTTCAGAAGACCGACGTCCAGCAGTGTTTTGGCAATCACCTGAACGCCACCGACCCGATCAATATCGACCATCGAGTACTTGCCGTAAGGTCGCGCATCGGTCAGGACTGGCACAACGGCGTGGGACAGGTGGTTGAATTCCTGCGGCGTCATGATGTCGCGCCAGAAGTTCTCGTATCCCGCCGCGCGGGCGATCTCCGGCGTATGCAGCACGACATTGGTCGAACCACCAACCGCCATCGCAACAATCATGGCATTGCGAATGGCATCGCGG
>CAXGUU010000277.1:0-4501 GCA_964012875.1 uncultured bacterium | reverse complement strand
AGTCTCGCCGCCGCGCCCTCTAAAAATGCGATGGCGTCGCCCTCAGTACTGGTGGGCGACGGAACACCTTCGATAACGACCGCGTTCAACTGTTGAAACTGCACCCGCTCACTGGGCTCGACACTGCGTTCAATGTTGACGAAGGTGGATAAGGGCACCAGTTCCCCCTTGCTCGTTCTGACGTAATACTCTTCGAGCATCTGGTTGTTCTCACGATAGCGCCGCTCAACCTGGGGTATCACCTTGTAGCTGCGCCCTTGGAGATTGAACCAGTTCACGTGATTGCCGCCCAGCAGGGTCGCCAGATCACGACCGAGGTCCTGCATCCGTATCCCCATCGAGCCGGCCAGGTCGCGATCGATATCAATGGTGTCCTTCGGTCGGGTGAATTCGACTGATTTGCGCACGAAACCGAAATGTCCACTGGCCATGGCCTCATCCAGCAATTGGTCGGCGGCGCGATCAATCGTCGCGTAGTCGGCAGGAGAAAGCAGAACTATCTCCACAGGCAAACCGCGGCCTGGTTTGGGCAGGGTGTCGCGGGGGAAGGTCGTGACTTGCAGTCCGGCCACATTAAACAGCCGCGCCTGGGCATCCTGCTGCACTTCCCACTGCGCACGGTCGCGTTCTTCCGTCGGCTGAATCTTGAATCCACCAAAGACCACGTTGCGCGAATTGCGAAAACCGAGGATGGCGAAACTACGCTCGTACTCCGGTACTGATTCGAGGATTCGAATCATCTCGCGGGCGTGCTTGATGTCGTATTCGACAGTCGCCGTTTGCGGTCCGCGTGCGTGGAAGTAGATAAAACTCTGGTCTTCGACCGGCGCCAACTCAGACGGCGTCATCGCAAACAGGAAGTAGATTGACACCAGTACCGCTAGGCCAAAGGCGATCAGAACCTGGTAGTAGTCGAGCGACTTCCGCAGCACCGCCAGATACGCAGCACTCAATCGGTCGAAGAAGTGGCCCACAGCCCGCTCAAGCGGCCCGGGTTCACCCTCCTTGAATATTTTCGAGCACAGCATCGGCGACAAGGTCAAAGCGACGACGCCTGAAATCAACACCGCACCGGCCAATGCGAACGCAAATTCGGTAAACAAAGTACCGACCAGTCCGCCCATGAACCCGATGGGTGCGTAAACCGCAACGAGCGTCGTGGTCATGGCGACAATCGGCAGTTGCAGCTGCCGCGCGCCGACAATTGCGGCCTCGAGCCTGGGTCGGCCCTTTTCGATATGGCGATGGATATTCTCAGCAATGACAATGGCGTCGTCCACCACCAGTCCAATCGATAACACCATCGCGAGCAGGGTCAGCAGGTTGATGGAGAACCCCATTAACAACATCAGGAACGCGCCACCGATCAGCGACAAGGGCAAGGCCACCGCCGGAATCAAAGCTGCCCGGACTGACCCCAGTGACAGCAATATGACGCCCAGCACGATCAGCCCGGCCTCGGCCAGGGTCTTGAAGACTTCCTCAATCGAGTCACGGATGTACTCGCTGGCGTCGTAGGGCACGAAGACGTCTAGCCCGCTCGGCATCAGTTCGCGCAGGGTGGGCAGCGCCTCATGGACCCGGTTGGCCACTGTCAACGGATTGGACCCGGGCGTCGGGTTGAGGCCAATGAACATGGCCGTGGTCCCGTTGTACCAAGCACTGGACTCGTAGTCCTCGGCGCCCAGTTCCAGGCGCGCGACGTCTTTCAGGCGAACGATAACACCGCCTTCCTCGCGCACGACCAGTTCCTCGAACTGGTCGACATCGGAGATATCGGTCGACGCGCTCAAATCAACCGCAACAAATTCACCCTTGGTCTCGCCGGCCCCGGAAAGGTAGTTGTTCGCCAGCAGCATTTGACGGACGTCCGCCGCGGTCACGTTTAGCGCAGCCATTCGCCTGGGGTCCAGCCAGATGCGCATGGCGTAGGTCTTCTGGCCAAAAAGGGCGGCCTTGGCGACCCCGGGAATCGACTGCAACTGCGGCTGCACCACCCGGATCAAGTAGTCCGTAATCTCCTGCGGCGACATCGTCTCGCTGTGGAACGCAAAATACATGAGCGACCGCGCATTGCCCGTGCGCGATTCAATCACCGGGTCGTCGGCTTCTTCCGGTAAGACGTCGCGCTGAGAGGCAACCTTGGCCTGGATCTCGGCCACGGCGTCGTTAGCGTCGTAGTTCAGTTCCATGAATACTTCGATAGTCGACACACCCTGGCGCGACGACGATTTCATGTAATCAATGCCAGACGCTTCAGCAATCGATTGTTGCAGCGGCGTCGTAATGAAGCCCTTGACCAGTTCGCCGCTCGCGCCCGGGTAGGTCGTGGTTACCGTAACGAGCGTATTTTCCGTCTCCGGGTATTGCCGCACTTCCAAGATCGAGATGGCGCGCAGGCCGAGCACCACGATCAGCAAACTGACGACACTGGCAAGCACCGGCCGCCGGATAAAAATCTCGGTGAAATTCACGAGGCCGGGTCCGGGTTTCCTTCCTGCGCCAGCGCCGGCTCGTCGACTTCAATCACGGGCATGCCGTTACGCAATTTGTTGTGTCCGGCACCGACAATGCGATCGCCCGGTCTCAACCCCGAGACGACCTCGACCTTGCCATCGCGCGTCTCGCCGGTTTCCACCTGGCGCTGTTCGACCGTGTTTTCGCCTGCGGATTCGATCACGACGAAAACCGAGTTACCGAACGGGCTGTAAGTCACCGCGGTCTCCGGTAAGGTCACTACGACCTTGTCACTGGATTCGATGGTCCAGACTTCGGCAAACATCCCCGGACGCAGTCGCCGATCACCATTGTCGAACGTTGCCCGAATGCGCACGTTCCGGGTCGCGGGGTCGATGCCGGGATCAAATGCCGTAATCGTGCCCGTAAACTTTTCCCCCGGGTATGCCGGCACCATGATCTCAACCGACTGACCGACCGAAAGGCGGCTCAGAAACTGCTCCGGCAAAGCGTAATCAACATGAATCGGATCCAGCATCTGCAACGGCACAATGGAATCGCCCGCTTCCAGGTAGGTGCCCAAATCGATCATGCGAATACCCAGGGTGCCGTCAAACGGCGCGTAAACAGTTTTCCGGACAATAAAGGCGTGCTTCGCTTCGCGCGCGGCTTTGGCTTCATCCAGCGCCGCGCGCGCTCCATCGTAGTCCGATTGAGCAATCTGGCGATCTTTTAATAACGCCTTAGCACGCTCAAACTGAACGGTACGCAATTCAACCGTTGCCTCGAGCCCATCGAGTTCGGCCATGTGAATACCGACGTCCTGAGCAATCAGCGGTTGCCCACGTCGAACCTGCTGACCCGATTCAAATTTGATGTCGACGACCGACCCGGGTAACGGCGCAACGACATCGATGCCCTGCTCCGCCTCGATTGTGCCAACAGCGAACAGCGTCTGCCGCCAATTTTCCTGCCGTGCTTCAGCGATGGTGACCGAGGCAGACGGGAACTTCTGCTCCGACATGGCGCTGATTTCCGCAGCCTTGCGCTGCTGCAGGACGTGAACGCCGCCGCCAACAAGCGCTACGACCGCGACAATCGATACAAATCTTAAAACCATCCCGCGATTATAGCCCTGCAGGCGCACAGCTGCTGCATTGCAGCAGCGAGGCCGCCCGACAATCGACCTGGTTCAGCGGGCGGCCGTCGTCGGCATCGAAAGCAGATTGGCCTTGAGCCTGGCGATTTCGTCACGTATCCGGGCCGCCTGCTCAAACTCGAGATCTCGCGCATGCCGATACATGCGCTCCTCCAGTTCTTTGACATGCTTCATCAGCGCGTCGTCAGACATATGGGCGTACTCACCACGCTTGTCCGCGGCCCGACTCTGTCGGCGGCTTGCACCGGCGCCCGGGTTGTAGGCACCTTCCATGATGTCCGAAATCTGTTTGACGATGCCCTGCGGGGTAATGCCGTGCTCGCGATTGAACTCGATTTGAACTTCGCGCCGCCGCTCCATTTCTTCCATCGCGCGCGACATCGAGCCGGTCACGTTGTCGGCGTACATGATCGCGCGGCCACCGATGTTCCGTGCAGCGCGGCCTACGGTTTGAATCAGTGACCGGTCGGAGCGCAAAAACCCTTCTTTGTCTGCATCCAGGATAGCGACCAATGACACTTCGGGCAGATCCAGCCCTTCGCGCAGCAAATTAATGCCGACCAGCACGTCGAATTCTCCCAGTCGCAAATCACGGATGATTTCAACGCGCTCCACTGTGTCGATGTCGGAGTGCAGATAGCGCACCCGCACCCCATGATCGGCCAGGTAGTCGGTCAGATCTTCGGCCATGCGTTTGGTCAGGGTCGTCACGAGTACGCGCTCGCCCTTCTCAACACAAACATTGATCTCCGACAATAAATCATCAACCTGGGTTCCAGCCGGCCTGATTTCAACCGAGGGATCGATGAGGCCGGTCGGTCGTACAACGAGTTCGACGACTTGCCCCTGGTGATCGTCTTCGTACGATCCGGGCGTTGCCGAAAC
>CAXGUU010000276.1:0-4505 GCA_964012875.1 uncultured bacterium | reverse complement strand
CGCCATCGACTGCGAACCGAGTTGTACGGCAATAGCGAACAGTGTTTCGTCACGGACCTTGTAGTTCCGCCCCGCTGTCACGCCGATCGACTGGCTGACACCCAGTGAAAACCCGGCCTCGAAATCCGCCAATACCGATGCCGCCTCTTCTTCGTCAATGTCCAGGTGTCCTGACAAGTAGCTGAGCCGTGCATCGCGAGCGACGTTGTTTTTTTTCATCGCAGCCAGCGCGGTAGCGACTGCAAGGGCGTCGCTATCGGACATTGATCGGTGTGCTTCCGGACCGGAACCCGGTTGGCCGTCGCTGGATACCTGAAAGCTGCGGCGGAAACTGACAATCCAGTTGCCGGCACTGTCAGTCAGGCGGTTCAGTACAACCAGCCGCTCCGTATTACCGTCCCGTTCGAATTCGGAGACTTCTAATTCCAGATAGACCGGCTCAACCGGGCTCAGTCTGCCGACGAAGCTCAGTTGGTCGAAGCCTGTTTCCCGTATGCCGGCGGCGTGCTAGGGTGTTTTGGACTGCAGGCGTTCGGCGACGCACAAACTATAGAGGTGGGCCGCAACGGAGGGGGTTCCATCTGCGGCATGAACTGGCGCCCATTCATCGTGGAGCACAATGATCTCGTCGGCACTTGCGATATGCGCCCCGAATTTGTGAATCTTTCCGGGCGGCAGGGCTGTTGTTCGTTCGTTCATCGTCTTCGTTTCAATTGGCGTCGCCCAGTCGCACACCCCGGCTCAATGATGCCTGTGACGTTCTGCACCGTTGACAAGTCGTCATTGAATCGGTCACATGGGGGTGCCGCCGATATCGGAATCTGCCGCCAGGGCTGTCCGTGTCGGTCCAATGATAACGAACAAATCCGCTGTCACGCCTGTCTTCGCCACTCGTGCCGGGGCAGGCCCGAGTAGTAACGGGAGAGGCCCACATGATTCGACTTGAGTTTGCACTGCGCCGCAAGGCAGGCATGTCTCGTGAAGATTTTCAGGACTACTGGCAAAACACGCACGGCCCGCTGGTTGCCAAGCATTCCACCACGTTGAATATCCATCGATATATCCAGGTTCACACACTAGATGACCCGATAAACGATGGGCTTGCCGAGGCTCGGGGCGGCATGGAAGAGCCCTACGATGGTGTTGCCGAGTTGTGGTGGGAATCGCCAGACATGTTGTCTTCCTTTAACGACGGGGCGGGTGCGGAAGCCGCACTGGAGCTGTTGGAGGATGAAAAAAATTTCATCGACCTGGCGAACTCGCCGGTGTACATGGCCTACGAGTACCCACAGGTCAATCCATCGGAATACATTGTCGCGACCCAGCACAGCCCACTGGTCAAAATCCAGTTCTTTCTGCGTGCGCTCCCTGGCCAGACGCTGGATGAGTGCCAGTTGTACTGGCGCACCAATCACGGTCCCTTGATTCGAAGCGTATCGACCGGGTTTCGCATGCAACGATACTTACAAGTGCACTACACGCCACACAAAATTGAGCAGGCCCTGCGTTCGGGACGTGGCACCGCCGTTGACCCGTACGCCGGCCACGCCGAGGCCTGGTTCAGCCGTGCCGACCTGATGGAAATGGCCGATGTGCCGGAGGCCAACCGGGCGATGGAAATCGCGGTCAACGACGAGCGCAAATTCATCGACTTCAAACGCTCATCGATGTGGATCGCGAAGGAGCGCGTTTTTATTGATCGCCGCTGAAGCGACCGCTAACAGTGAGCGCTGGCTGGAGACCATGCAACGGCAAGTCGCCCTGTTGCGGGTCGCCTGCAGCTGTCGTTTCGGTTATGCGCTAAGCGCAGGCATCGTCCGGCTTTGGCGCTGCACCGGCAACGGCGCTCTGCTCAAATAGGCGTACAAGCGGAGTTGCGGGCGTGCCAAGTGAAGCGGGGTCGGGGAGTTTCGCGGTCATATCTGTTCGACGGCGAGCAACGGCGGTGTTGATTGCACACTTGTTTTGGGCGGGAATAAGCGTTTCAGTTTTTTCAGGGGAGGTAGGAGATGGCACGCACACTTAATGTCAATGGTAAAGACAGGTCGGTAGAAGTCAGCGACGACAAGCCCCTGTTGTGGGTATTGCGGGAAGAACTGGGGCTGGTCGGCACCAAATACGCCTGCGGGATTGCAGCCTGTGGCGCCTGCACGGTGCACATCGATGGCAAGGCCGTGCGCACCTGCATCATGCCCGTCGGCTCGATTCGCGCGGACCAACGCATCACCACAATCGAAGGGCTGCCCGGGGCTGCGGAGAATGCCGTGCAGCGCGCGTGGGTGAAAAACAGCGTGCCCCAATGCGGCTACTGTCAGTCCGGCATGATCATGGCGGCGACGGCCTTGCTGGCGAAGAATCCGAGTCCGAGCGATGCCGACATCGATCAGCAAATGACGAATATCTGCCGCTGCGGTACCTACCAGCTGGTGCGCGCTGCAATCAAAGAGGCGGCCGCCGAGCTGCAGTCGGCGGACATGGCGGGAGGGCGCGAGCATGGCTGATTTCACCCTGACCCGGCGCGCGTTGCTGCGCGGCGGGTCGGCGCTCTGTGTTGGGCTGATGCTGGCACCCAAGGGGGCCATTGCCAAAACCGCGCCGAAAAGCTTCACACCCAATGCCATGCTGACGATCGCGCCTGACAATACAGTCCGCATCACGATGGCCCACGCCGAAATGGGGCAGGGCGCCTATACCGGTATGGCACAGATTCTGGCTGACGAGCTTGACGCCAACTGGGACGACGTCATTGCGGAGCATCTGGCGTCGTTCGACCCGGCGTTCAAACATCGTGACTGGGGCATGATCTCCACCGGTGCTTCGACCTCGATCACGAGTCAGTGGAACCATTTGCGCGAAGTTGGCGCGACGGCGCGGGCCATGCTGGTTGAAGCGGCGGCCGAACAGTGGGGTGTTGATGCCACGGCCTTGCACACCGCCAATTCAAAGGTCATCGACCCCGGCAACAACCGCGAACTGAGTTATGGTGAGCTCACCGCGCGCGCGGCCGGCCTCGAACCGCCGCAGAACGTGACCTTGAAATCTCCGGATCAATTCACCTTGATCGGTCGCAACGTCGGGCGGGTCGATTCCCACGTAAAAAGCAGTGGCAGCGCGACCTTCGGCATGGATTTGATCCTGCCTGACATGCTGATGGCCGCCGTTGCCCATGCACCGGTTTTTGGCGCGACCGTAAAATCGTTCGATGCGACGGCCGCAGAGGCAATGCCCGGGGTGCGCAAAGTCGTCCGCATCGCAACGGGCGTAGCCGTGATCGCAGACTCGTGGTGGCAGGCTACGCAGGCCAAAGACGTTCTGGACATGAGCTGGGAGAACGATGACTTTGCCAACACCTCAAGCGCTGATTTGTGGCAGACCTACAGCCGCCTGGCTGACGGGCGCGGTGCTACGTTCGATAAAGTTGGTAACGTGGAGCTACCTGAAAGCGCCCGCGTGATCGAGGGCGAAATACGTTTCCCGTTCCTTGCTCATGCGCCGATGGAGCCGTTGAATGCAACGGTTCAGATTCGAGACAAGTTTTGCGAGATTTGGGCCGGCACGCAGTTCCAGGATTTCGATGCGCTCAACCTTGAGCAATTCGCGGGCGTCGACCCGAAGCAAATCAAGATTAATACCCAGTGGCTGGGCGGCAGTTTCGGACGGCGTGCCTCGCCCGACGGCGATTTCCTGGTCGAAGCCGTGCAAATTGCCAAGGCATCCGGTCTGGCAAATCCGATCAAGATGATTTGGCAGCGTGAAGACGATATCCGGGGCGGGTTCTATCGCCCGATGGTTTTACATCGCTACCAAATCGGACTCGATGATCAAAACCGCCCGCAGCATTGGGAGCACCGCGTTGTCAGCGCATCAATCAGCAAGGGCACGCCGTTCGAAGGTGCTTTTGTAAAAGACGGCATTGACCAGCTCTCGGTCGAGGGCTTGAGGCATACCAAATACAACGTGCCCAACAAGCATTTCTCCCTGCACACACCGAAGCACGCCGTGAAAGTGCTGTGGTGGCGATCGGAAGCCGACTCGCACACCGGACCGGCGGTTGAAATCCTCATGAATCGCCTGGCCCGTGCGGCCGGCGAAGACCCGATTACTTTTCGCCTGCAATTGCTGGAAGGCAATACCGAGGCTCATCGCTCCGTGGGTGTGTTGAAGGCGCTCCGTACCGCTTCCGGCTGGATGGCAAAACCAGAGCCAGATGTTTTTCGCGGGGTGGCGGTCCACGAATCTTTCGGATCAGTAGCGGGTTACGTCGTTGAACTGAAGCGTCGTGACAAGCGACTCGAATTCAATCGAGTCGTGGCCGCGATGGATTGCGGTCGGGTGGTGAATCCGGAGAGCGTCAAGTCGCAGATTTATGGTTCGGCGGCATTCGCACTTTCCACCATCATCGGGCAGAAAATCGAAATTCGCGAAGGCGGCGCAATGCAAAGTAACTTTCACGATCACCTCGTCGCGCGCCTCGCCCATGTTCCTGAAGTCGAAGTTACGCTGGT
>CAXGUU010000275.1:0-4538 GCA_964012875.1 uncultured bacterium | reverse complement strand
TTGGCCATTTTCTTCAGTGGATGGCGGCCGCCGTCGGCATGTTCAAGCCCATCGACATTGGCCATGCCGTCGTGCGGGCGACGCGCAACGCGGACATCCTCGGCGAAGAAGCGGAGCGACAAGGTTCTGCGGCGCTTGTCCCGGGCTGTTGCCGCGCCGCCGTGAAGCGTCGCCGGGTGGAAGCACACCACGTCCCCCGGTTCGGTCGCCCACGACAAGATGTCGAACTCGCTGCGCGCGTCGTCGATGTCCGGCAACTGCGGCCATTCGTCTCCGGAGAATAAATTGGCCGTCACATCGTCCGGATTAAACGCAGTGGGATTGTAGAGTGGGCCACGGTGAGATCCGCGCACGAATTCGAGCGAATTGGATTGCTCAACCGGGTCAAGATTAATCCACATGACCACCAGGTCATTACCGGCCGCTGGCAGATAGGGCAGGTCCTGATGCCAGGGCGTGCGTCGGGTCGGCGCGCCTTCTTTTAACCATATTTGTTCATACATCAACCATAAATCGGTGCCGCCGAAAAGTTCGAGCGCCAGGTCGGGGATCTCGCTGTCTACCAGCAAATCGCGATAGGCTGGAAATGAATCCGGATTGGCCTGGTCCTGGTAAAACGTACCCGGGGTCCCCAGCAAGACCGGGCCCGCGCCTGGCCCCGGATGTTCCAGGGTCCAGTAGAAACAGCGTTCGGCGAGCGCCAGCGTCTCGGTTGTGAGGTACTGCGGGACATGAACGGCGCCATCCTGTCGGAAGCGGCGGCGTGGGCTTTCAGGCTCAGTAAGTGCAGTCATGGCATTTCCATTTTCTCAGCTCGCGGCAGCGGACCGCTGTCACAGTCTGAAAACGCTACTCGTAAATTTGGCTTGTACGCAAGCCCTTGTGATAATCAGCCGTTTGGGTCGACCAGTGACCCCCAATAAGGAGATTCCATGAGCGCCCAGGTTGCCCCACAGCAGGCAGAAGAGATCGACGCAGTTGTTGTTGGTGCCGGTTTTGCCGGCCTGTACATGATGTACCGTCTGAACCAGATGGGGTTAAACGCCCGCGGATTTGAAGGCGGGACCAGTGTTGGTGGCACCTGGTACTGGAATCGTTACCCCGGAGCACGCTGCGACGTCGAGAGCCTGCAGTATTCCTACGGCTTTTCAGAGGAACTGGCGCAGGAATGGGAGTGGACTGAACGCTATGCCGCTCAACCTGAAATTCTGGCCTACCTTGAGCACACCGCCGACAAATTTAACCTCAGGAAAGATTTTCAGTTTGAAACCCGAGTGATATCGGCCCATTTCGACGCCGGCCGGAATCGATGGCTGGTCGAGACCGACCGCGGCGACCGGTTTTCCGCCCGCTACTGCGTGATGGCCACCGGCTGCCTGTCGTCGGCCAATATCCCGGTCATCGACGGACAGGACAGTTTCAAGGGCGAGGTTTATCACACTGGTAAGTGGCCGCACCACGAGGTCGACTTCAGCGGCAAACGTGTGGGCATCATCGGTACCGGCTCGTCTGGTATTCAATCAGTCCCTGAAATCGCCAGGGAGGCGGCCCATCTGACCGTTTTTCAGCGCACGCCAAACTTCTCTGTGCCGGCGCGCAACCGTCCCATGGACCCGGCGTTCCAGGCGGACATCAAAGCCAACTACGAGGAATTTCGCGCCAATCTGCGTGACCTGCCACTGGCGTGTTTTGAGGACACCGGTGCACCGTCGGCGGTAGAGGAAACGGAAGCGCAGCGCGAAGCCCGGTACGAGGAGTACTGGCAGCGTGGTGGACTCATTTTTCTGGCCGCCTACGCTGATTTGTTGACGAACGAGGCGTCGAATAAGACGGCGGCCGAGTTTGTGCGCCGAAAAATTCGTGAAATTGTGAAAGACCCACACGTGGCCGACACCCTGAGTCCTGATCACATCATCGGCTGTAAACGACCGTGCTCAGACACCGGTTACTACGAGGCTTTCAACCGTGACAATGTCGCACTGGTTGATTTAACCAAAACGCCAATTGAAACGATCAGCGAAACCGGTGTCGTGATTGATGGTGATACTGTCGACATTGATTGTCTGATCTACGCGACCGGTTTTGATGCCATGACGGGCTCGCTGGATCGCATCGATATTCGCGGTAAGCAAGGTGAGCAGCTGAAGGAAAAATGGGCGCCCGGACCGCAGACTTACCTCGGCCTGCAGACCGCTGGTTTTCCGAATCTTTTTACCATCACCGGACCCGGCAGTCCGTCGGTGCTGGCCAACATGGTCACCGCCGCCGAGCAGCATGTGGACCTGATTGCCGACTGCATCGAGCATCTGCGTGAACAGGGTAAATCCTGCATCGAACCATCGCAGCAAGCAGAAGACGAGTGGGGTTCGCAGGTCAGTCGTTATGCCAACGCAACGCTCTATCCGACCTGTAATTCGTGGTACATGGGTGCCAATATTCCGGGCAAGCCGCGCGTCTTTTTGCCCTATATAGGCGGCTATCCGAGCTATGTGAAAACCTGCGAAGAAGTCGTGGCCGATAATTTTCGGGGGTTTGAGATCAGCTAGCCGATCGCTTGCAGTACCTTCAGTAAGGCATCGATCTCCTCGTCGGTGCCGACGGTGATGCGCAGGTAGTCGGCGATGCGCGGCTGTTCGAATCGCCGCACCAGGATATCGTTTTCGCGCAGGCGCTGTTCGAGGCTGCTGCCGCTGTGTGCCGGATGCCTGGCAAAGACGAAGTTGGCTAGCGAAGGCAGCACCTCGAAGCCGAGATCGCCAAGGGCTGTGCTTAAGCGCTCACGACTGCGGCAGATTTTTGCCGTCGTTTCATTGAAATATGCCTCGTCCTCCAGCGCTGCCTGCGCGCCAGCCAGGGCCAACCGGTCGAGCGGGTAGGAGTTGAAACAACCCTTAACAACGTTCAGCGCATTGATCAGGTTCTCACTGCCGAGCGCAAAGCCGACCCGCATGCCCGCCAGTGAACGTGACTTGGAAATGGTCTGGACCAGAAGCAGGTTTTCATAGTCGCCGATCAGGGGCACGGCCGAATCGGCGCCGAAATCGACATAGGCTTCGTCGATGACCACGACCGACTTCGTATTGCGATCAAGGAAACGACGTAATTCGTCGAGTCCGATGCCACGCCCGGTTGGGGCATTGGGGTTGGGTAGTACGACGCCGCCGTTCTCGGACGGAAAGGCCTCGAGGTTCAGTACGAAATCATCGTTCAGTGGTACGCGTTCGAACGCGATGTCATAGAGCTCGCAATAAATCGGATAAAAACTGTAGGTCAGGTCCGGAAACAGAATGGGAAGTTTGTGCTTCAGCAACCCGTAGAACGTATGCGCAAGGACTTCATCTGAACCATTGCCGAGGAACACCTGGCGCTCGTTGATCGCGTGCATGTTGGCGATGGTCTGGCGCAGCTGCACGCCTTCAGGGTCGGGGTAGCGCCGCAGATCCGCATTCGCCGCGTTGCGCAGCGCCTCGAGCACCTGCGGTGATGGCGGGTAGGGGTTTTCGTTGGTATTGAGCTTGATCAGCTGTGCATTGCGTGGCTGTTCGCCCGGCACGTAGGGCAACAGGTCGCGAATGGTTGCGCTCCAGTATTCTTTCATTGCAATGAGTCGATGTGGTCAGTGTCGGGGCGCGGAGCCGACTGGTTTTCGCCTGTATGTGTTAGCGCAGGGCATGTTCTCATACAGTGTACGATAGCGCTTACTGCAGCCGGCATTCAGGGGTGGCGATGAATTTTAGTTTCAGCGAGGAGCAGAACCAGTTTCGCGATGCGATAAGACGATTCATGGAAGACCGCTCGCCAAGTAGCGAAGTGCGCCGGCAAATTGAATCAGGCGACACCTTCGACCGCGCGCTTTGGCAGGGCTTGGTCGAGGATCTGGGGGTGTGTGGTATTCAGGTATCCGAGGCCGCGAGCGGGTCCGGGTTCGGAATGACCGAGCTCGGTATCGTCATGGAAGAAATGGGGCGTGCACTGTGTTGTGCACCTTATTTCGGTTCGAACGTATTGGCGACCGAAGCCGTGATGCGCTGCGCTGACGGCGCGCACCGGGCACGCTTGCTGCCGGAGATTGTCAGCGGACGTCGGATAGCTGCTTTGGCTGTTGCCGGCGCCGACGGTACGTGGGCACCGGAGGTGCGGGTTGATCAGAGCCACTTCGAATCTCTCATTAACGGAACCAGCTACTACGTGGTCGGCGGTTGTGAAGCGGATTTGCTGCTCGTTGTCGCCCGTGACGCGCAAAGCCAGGACGACGAGATGAGTCTGTACGCCGTCGATGCCGATGCAGACGGCGTAACCCGCCGGTCGCTTGAAGTGATCGACCCGACCAGGCCCCAGGCGGAAGTTCGGTTCGACAATGCTGTTGGGCGCATGATCAGCGATGGCAGGCCAATCAATATCGCTTTGAGCATGGCATTTGACCGCGCCGCCGTTGCCCTGGCAAACGAGATGGTGGGCGGCGCCGGGCGCCTGCTCGAAATGAGCGTCGAGTACGCCAAGATGAGAATGCAGTTCGGGCGATTGATTGGTTCGTTCCA
>CAXGUU010000274.1:0-4570 GCA_964012875.1 uncultured bacterium | reverse complement strand
GGTACAGCGTTCACCGTTCAGGCTGTAGATCATGAACACAACCGCATCGAGTGCGCGGTCGAGGTCGGCGTCGGCAAAAACGATGACCGGGTTTTTGCCGCCGAGTTCAAAATGCACGCGCTTCAGGGTCGTTGAACCCTGCCGCATGATGGCGCTGCC
The DNA here is from genome assembly GCA_964012875.1 of uncultured bacterium. Classification (GTDB taxonomy): domain Bacteria; phylum Pseudomonadota; class Gammaproteobacteria; genus CAXGUU01. Next base: position 4,411 of record CAXGUU010000274.1, on the reverse strand, counting down.
CGTCGCCGATTCACCGACGAAGGCGACAGCTTTGATGTCGGGGTGTTCAGTGAGCGCGCGGCCGGCGCTTTCGCCGATCCCCTGCACTGTGTTCCAGACCCCGGGAGGCAGTCTGGCTTCATGCGCGATTTCCACCAACAGGTTGGCACTCAGCGGTGACCACTCAGCTGGTTTGTGAACCACCGTGCAACCAGCGGCAAGCGCCGGGGCGATTTTCCAGGTCGACAACATGAACGGCGTGTTCCAGGGTGTGATGACACCGACCGGACCGATAGCCTGGCGCAGCGTGTAATTGACATGCTCGGCCGCCGGCAGGGACAGGCCGTTATTCGCCTCGGGTGCACGGTCGGCGAAAAAGCGGAAGTTCTCGGCGCCGCGCAGCGCCGCCTTACTCATGAACCGCAGTGGCTGGCCGGTGTCATAACTTTCCAGTAAGGCGATGTCATCTGCACGCGCTACGATGGCATCGGCGATCGCGTGCAGGACTTCCCGGCGTTTCGAGCCGGGTGTATCACGCCAGTCAGCGAATGCTTCGGCTGCCGCGCGGGCAGCCTGATCGATCTCGATTTCGCCGCCAGCGCAAATTCGACCGATTAGCGTGTTGTCTATCGGCGTATGGTTTTCGAAAGTGGTCTCGTCAGCGCTACTGACTGATGCACCATTGATCAGGTGGTGCAACGGTTGTCTCTTGGTGCCGTCGATCAGTTGGACCACGCGGGCGATGTTTTCTTTCAGTTGTTCAGACATTTCAGACTCAGCCGGCCCGTTTCGCGAGGTAGTCCCTGATGTTGCCACCTTTGTAATTGGTCTCAGCATCGAGTTCGGTAAGTTCAAACGAGATGGCAACCGGGCGGCGCTCAGCAAGCGGCTGCAGAAATGCGTTGAGCGTGGAAAACAGGGTCTCGCCGGCCGCCTTGCGCGTCACAATGTCGCGCCCCGCGCCAATCTTCAAGGTCACGTGAATAAAGGCATTGTCAGCGTGGCCGTCGGCAACTCTGAAGTGCTCGCGCCTGGCTGCACGCGTTCGCATCCCGGCCAGCGGAAAGGCGTCGATGCCGACCGCGGTTGTATGCAGTGTTTCGATCAGTGCGGGCAGATCGAGTTCGCCGTCGAGATTGGCGGAGTATTCGATGGTCAGGTGGGGCATGGGTCGACTTACTTTTTTGCCGGTCAGCGGAGCCGGGTTTGAAACAAATTAACATGTTAAGTATAGTGAATGCAGGCATCAGATCAACCGGCAATTCAAATTTTCGAGGAGATTGGATCAATGGCTGACCTCGCACGAATCAGGGGCTCGATTCCACCCATAGTCACGCCATTCAGGGACGGCGCGGTGGACTACGAGGCCTATGCAGGTCTGGTCGAGTTTCAGATCGACCAGGGCTCGCACGGCGTATTGGTCAACGGCACGACCGCCGAACCATCAACGCTGACAGTCGAGGAGCGCAATCGCCTGGTTGATGTCGCCATGGAAACCGTAAAAGGGCGCGTGCCGGTGGTTGCAGCCACCGGATCGCAGAGTTTCGCTGAGACTGAGGCACTGAGTTGCCACGCCGCTGACGCCGGCGCCGATGCCCTGCTGATCGTGACACCCTATTACATCCGCCCGCCGCAACGCGGTCTGATTGAATACTACGCGAGGCTTGCCGAACGTCATCAGACGCCATGGATGATCTACCACATCCCCGGCCGTGCGGCGGTCAGCCTGACACTCGATAGTATGCAGGCAATTCGCGAGCAGGCACCGGGATTCATCGGGATGAAGCACGCGGTCAATGACCTCGGTTTCGTCAGCGCCTGCCTGTCGGCGCTGGGAGAGGATTTTAAAATTTTCGTCGGGCTTGAGGAGCTGTCCTTTTCGATGATGGCGATCGGCGCCTGCGGCCTTATGAACGCAGTCGGTAACCTGCGCCCGCGCGCGCTGGTCGAGATGGTAGAAGCGGTGTGGTCCAACGATCTCAACCAGGGCAAAGCTATTCATCAGCGCCTGCTCGAAATCAATCAGTCGGTGTTTTATGACACCAATCCGGTGCCGATCAAATACATGATGCGCAAGCTCGGGCTCATGCCCAGAAACGAGCATCGGTTGCCGATGATGGCGGCGACGCCTGAACTTGAATCGCGACTCGATGGCGTACTTGAACGTGCTGGCATGTCGGAGGTAACCTCGGCATGAAGTTGTTGAGCTACGAATACGACGGTAAAGCCAGCTACGGCGCGGTCATTGATGATGGCGTCGTTGATCTAGGTGGCACATTCAGCGATCTCGCAGATCTGCGCGAGGCCCTGCGGCGGAACGCTTTGCCCCGCCTTGCCGAATTCTGCGCCGGGAGGACAGCCGACATGTCGCTGGCGGAGATCACATTCCTGCCAACCATCCCCGATCCGGAAAAGATTATTTGCATCGGTGTTAACTATGCGAACCGTAACGCGGAATACAGGGACGGTTCGGACGCTCCAGCCTATCCCTCGGTCTTCATGCGCAGCCGTGAATCGCTGGTTGGGCATCAGCAAAAAATTATGGATCCGCCGGAATCTGAGCAGCTCGACTACGAAGGCGAGATTGTTCTCGTCATCGGCCAGGGTGGGCGACGCATCAGTGAAGACGACGCGCACGAACACATCGCCGGCTTGACTGTCATGAACGAAGGTTCAGTACGCGACTGGTTGCGCCACGCCAAGTTCAACGTGACCCAGGGCAAAAACTTTGCACGCTCCGGCGCCATGGGGCCGTGGATGGTCACTGCCGATGAACTCGACCCGATGTCGGAACTCGAGGTCACGACCTGGGTCAATGGCGAGCAACGTCAGAACGACGTCACCAGCAACCTGATGTTTCCGTTCCGCTACCTGGTGAGCTACCTGTCGACCTTCTATGAACTGAAGCCGGGCGACGTGATTGCGACGGGAACCCCGAACGGTGCCGGCGCACGTTTTGATCCCCCGAAATATCTGCGTCCGGGTGATAGCGTCGAGGTTGAGGTGAGCGGTGTTGGCAGGCTGACGAACACCGTAGCTGCAGAGACGGTATGAACGCACCCCTGCGAGAGTTTGAACGCTCGCTGCCAATGCAGCTGTTGCGCGCGCGCGAGGCCGCGATGTCACGATTCCGCCCGATGCTGCGCGAGCATGGGCTGACCGAACAGCAGTGGCGCGCGCTACGCGTTCTGGCGGCTTTCCCGGACATTGATGCCTCGGAGATCGCCGAACGCAGCTTATTGTTGCCACCGAGCCTGAGTCGCATCCTGCAGTTCCTGACGGGGCAGCGGCTGGTCAGACGAACCCAGGACACAAACGACCAGCGGCGCTCCGTCTTTAAGCTGACGGCGAAAGGCCGACGGGTGTTCGACGCGGTTGCACCCGATTCAGAGGCGCTTTATGCCTCTATCGCGGACGACTTCGGCGAAAAGCGGCTTGCAGCGCTGTATGAATTGTTGGCGGAGTTTGCCAGCAGGGTCGAAGCCAGCGCCTGAACGCCGCGGTCGCCGCTGGCAGTGCCTTAACAGAACGATGCGAAACGACTACGGCGGTTATGGGCCGCGTTGCGGGTTCGCCGGCTAATCTCATTTAAACCCGTAAACTCCGGTCCTGGCCTCACGCGCGCATTGCCCCGTGTTAACCCTCGAGCATCGCGTCCACGCGGGCGAGCGCTGCTTCCTTGTCGTACAGATCGAAATAGATTGACGCCATCAGGGCCTGCGGACCGAAAAAGAACCGTTCGTAGAGCACCTGTCGATTGCCAAATCCTGACACCGCGACATCGTGTGCGAGGCGGTATAAGCCGACGCGTGACTTGCTGTCGAGATTTTGCGTCTGGAAATATTGTTCGACGTCGCCGGCGATGTCACCACTGAAATCGGCGTCGCACGGCGTCGCGACTAACGAACTGGAGCCCAGCAGCTGGACCAGTTCAATTAAACGCGGATACATTTTGGGGAACAGGTTGCGTGACGTGTCCAGGGGGCGCCGTAGCGGCATGTAGTTACCGTACTGGTCTTCAACCGCCTGCATTTCGGCGCTGAAGCGTAAGGCACGTATGGTTTCCGCCATCATCATGGCTTCCGCAATCTGGCTTTTGATCGCACCGTCTTTGTCTTTACCTGTCGCCTGCGCCATCGCACACAAAAGGCCTACGATAAATTCCGCCTTGGCCAGTTTGCCGCAGGCAACCTGGTGCATCATGTGAATTACGGCGTTGGTTTCGGCGAAGGCGCGATTGCACAGCAGCGGCTCGCGATACATGAACACGCGTTCCCACGGCACCAGTACGTCTTCGAAAACAACGACGGCATCCATCTCTTCGAAGCGCGAAGCGAGCGGTGCATCAAATACCGGCTTTTCATGATCGTAGGTATCACGGCAGATGAGGCGAATGCCTGGCGTGGCAACGGGAACGGAAAAGGCGAATGCG
>CAXGUU010000273.1:0-4599 GCA_964012875.1 uncultured bacterium | reverse complement strand
TGCTTCTTATTTGCGCTTAATTTGTAGACATCGGCAGATTCAGTTGCCGCAACGATGACGTCGTCGCTGGTCCGAAGTCTGTCAACGAGATCAAGTTCCAAAGCACGCGACCCGAACCAGTATTCGCCGGTCGCGACGGTATCCAGGTCAACCTGCGCGCGATAGCGTTCGACAAAGGACTGAAACAGGGTGTGTGCGTCGTTTAGTTCGCTCTGTACTTTGGTGCGATCTTCATCCGTGTTTTGGCCAAACATGGTCAACGTCCGCTTGTACTTACCGGCGGTAATTTCTTCAAAGTCGATATTGTGCTTTTCCAGAAGACGATTGAAATTCGGGAATTGTGCAACGACACCGATCGATCCGATGATTGCGAAAGGTGCTGCAACGATTTCGTTGGCTACGCAGGCCATCATGTAACCACCGCTGGCCGCGATGCGATCGACAACGACGGTTAATCTGATTTCGCGTTCGCGAATTCTCGCCAGCTGAGATGCAGCCAGTCCGTATCCATGAACCGTTCCACCCGCACTTTCAAGGACGACTATTGCTTCGTCTTCTGGCTTGGCGACACTCAGCATCGCCGTGATTTCCTCGCGCAGCTGGTCAACCGCGCTGGCCCGCATGTCACCGTCAAATTCAAATACGAATACACGTCGACGAGCATCGTTATCCTTGCTGTTGTCGCGCGCCTTTTCTTCTTTGCGGTGCTGTTTGAGTTTCTGCTTGAACTGCTTTGACGGGAGCAGGTTGGACTCCAGCGAAAGTGCCGTGTTGCTGACTCGATCATTTATGCGTGTCACTTTGATGTCGGCTGGATCGCCAGCCTGCCGGGCGTGCCGCAGGGAAAAGACGAGAACGACAGAAATGCCGATGCCGATCGCGACAGTCAGAAATTTCGTCGCGAAAAGCAGATAGTCGATCAGATATTCCATAGCGCTATCATCAAGGTGTGTGACGTCGGGCGCTGTATTATGCCGTTATTCAAACAACTGAGATCGTAACGCTACTAACTCAGACTGCGGGTGAGTTGGTGGCACACCTGATATTGCTGTCGCTACTCGGCGCTATGCTCGGGTTCGTATTTGCGACCGATCGTATGCGCAAGGGCACTGGTGGCAGGACGCCGACCGAGATCAGACAGGAGCTGGAGGACTACAAGCGAGCTGTCGCTGCGCATTTTCAGGACAGCGGAAACATCATGGAGCACATGACAGAACAATACCGTCCTATCTACGCGCACATGGCTCATGGGGCGGCACAATTGTGTGACGACGGTGATCAGAGCGAAGGCCCGCGGGCATTGCGACGTCTCACTCGCTCGCTAGACGAGACCAAGCGCTTGCAGCAGGCCGAAGCTGAGGATGACCAGGGTTCCGTTGTATACCCTGACAAGGGTTGATGCTGGGGCGCCGGACCCGCAGTTCAAAGCTGGAGTTTCGTTACCGCTTAGTTGTTGGCGGACGTTTTCGACCGCAAGTAACACTTGGTGTGGCCAATTTTTTCCACAATACGTGCCCTGCTGGCATCGGCTGGATCTTCAAACCAAAGGCCAATTTCGAATCCGTCGGACTGTTCCCGCAATAGCACTACAGTGGCTGTGAATTCCCGAATTTCACCGCGTACCGGCATTTCAAGTTCGAGGAGTGTGCCGAGCGGAAATGGTTTCTGAGCTCGGAAACTTAGTCCGACATCTCCGGCCGTTCCGCGTGGTTCGTCACGACGTAGCCACGGCAATTTCACATGTATACGAACGCGCAACGGAAATTGCGCCGGACGGGGATGAAATCATTGTGAATCGCATCCAACCGATCCGGCGCCATCGCCGCTCGGGCATTAGGTATCGACACTGCTGCATCACGATTCGTATAGAGATTGTTGATTGCATGCATCGACCAGACCTCGCAAATTTAAATTACTTCTAATTTTTAATGAGTTGCGAAGTGTATTTATAGTCAAATCGAGAATTTTTGTCAAGGACAAATCTATCTAATTCAGTTAATTAGGAAAATTATCTCGAAAATTTATACGCTTAGGTGAGCTGACAAAACGCGGAATCGCGCTGCCGGACGAATACGTTGTTGGCCCGAGAACCAGCTAGGCGCGGGCGGTGACATGCAGCCACGCCCCGACAATTTCGATCGTTTTACCCTTGCTGTTCTGAATTGCGCACAGTGAATCAACCACTCTCACCGACGAACCGGACGTGTGCCGGATGCGATATTCGATGACCGCGCGAATCTATTTGCCGTCCAGTAGTGCGCGGACAGCGGCGTAATAGCTGCCCTGTTCTTGGGTGTCGATCAATTGCGTCCAGAAATCCTCCTTAATGCCGGCTTGCGTGCGCTCGAATCCGGTCAGGCGACGGAGGTTCTTCGAGATCTAGTTGGCCCGAGTGTCGCGTCCATCGACGCTCAGGCTGGAGAGCGCCGCGGGACTGTGTTCTAACCAGTACTCCAATAGCTGGTTTGCTCCGTCAAGGTCTTGGACCTTCGCGTCCAGCTCCGCATTAGTGCCTGCGAGCTGCTTGCGCAAGTAACGCTCGCTGGAGATGTGGTAGTTGTAGGCGGCGCCTTCCTTGGTAGTTTTGATCAAATCCTGTGCGTGCGGCGGTTTGCGAACAAATCGGTACACGTGTCCTGCGTGCAAGACGTCGATGGCGATTTCGAGCGTATCTATTGCCGTCAACGTGACACCAGCGGTGTCGGGCCATCGCTCATGCACGGTTTCCAACAATTCCACACGTGTTCATGCCGGGAATCGGGTAATCGCAGACGATGACGTGAAAGGGTCCTTGCTCGGACATGAATTTCAGCGTCTCGTCGGTCTTGTTTGCGGTTACGCAATTGAAATCTTTGCCGAGCTGCTGGGCGACTGGTGGCTTCGGGCTGACCATCGGCGCAAAGCACGGAAACCGCAGTGTCATTCATCGGCATATTCTACCGCTGTCCAAATGGGTCGCGGCGGTTGCTACTCGGGAAACAGGGTTAAGCGTACGATCAAGGCGACTATACAAAGGTTAAAGACGCCGCGAATCAACCGCTCGCCGCGTGTGATCGAGACGTGGGCGCCGAGCCAACCGCCGATGGAGTTGCCGAGCGCGAGCGCGATGCCGGCGATCCACAAGATACTTGCCTCCGCCCAGAAAACGACCAATGCAGCGATTGAGTAGGGAATGACCGTCGCCATTTTCAGCATATTGGTGCGCACCAGGTCGAGTCCGCCGACCGAATGCAGAATGAGCATGATGAGAAAGCCGATACCAATGTGGATGATACCGCCATAAAAACCCAGCGCGACTATGAGTAGGTGGGTGAGCCATGGCCGCCGTAGGCGCCCGCTGTCCGGGGCTGCCTTGCTGTTTCTCTTGATCCGAGACTCCAGGCCCATCGTTGCCATAACGGCAAGCATGACCATGGCGAGCAGCCGGTTGAACCACACGCCTTCGATATGGGCACCCCAGTAGGCGCCGATCACGGCGCCCGGAAGTAAAGCGAATCCGAGCGACAATGCCAGTTTAGTGTCGCGCACCCCGCGCCGGTAGAACGTGAGGGTTGCGGTAACCGCTTGCGCAATGATGGCAATGCGATTGGTACCGTTTGCGACGGGGCCTGGAACGCCGAGCAATACAAGTGCGGGTACGGTCAACATCGAGCCGCCTCCGGCAACAACATTGATAAATCCCGCCGCAATGCCGATTAGAGCAAGTAAGGTGTAGTCAAACGCATCCATGGCCTCAGTTTAATCGTTGCACCTTTCGTCGCATAAGTGTCCCTTTCTGACACCGCCCAGCCCACACGCCGAAGGTCCGCTCGATTCGCTTATGGCCCGAATACTCCTGATCTCTCCTTACCACGTGCTCAGTCACAGTTTGTGTGCTCAGGGTCTGATGGGCAACCTGCGCGGATATGAATGGATATTTGTAAGTCTGCCGCCGCACAGTTTCTCGTGGCGCGTGCGGGGCAATGCCCTGAGTTTCGTCCGGCACCCGGCTCTGGTTGACGGAAAACCGGAATTTGATTTGCTGATCGCCACCTCCATGCTCGACCTCAGCTCAACCATCACGGCTTTTGTGGAACCACCGCTGGGAGCACGATAAGGGTGCTGAACAGTTCGAATGCTTCCTGCAGGAACCCGAGCGCCGCGCTATCGCCTTTGAGATGAGTCTATGCGGTCAACGATTTCGCCAATGACCGCCTGCGCTAGAGCGCATTGGAATTAATTTTACCTCGCAGATTAAGCACAATGGCTTCGTTGATTAGCGCTCGGAGTATTTAAGCTTGCTCGAATGCAGCGATTGCGAGGTTTCGTGCAGCGCCCATGAATTTCAGCGGCTCGCCGTGCTGGAGGCGATGGCTCGCGGATGTTTGCCACTGGTGCCCGATCGTCTGTCATACCGCGAATACGTATTCCCGACCCAACGTTATACCTCGACGCCGGAGGACCCGACTGTCGAAGTCGATGCGATGGTAGCCATGCTCGGCGAAATGTTTCCCAAGCGGGACGGAACGAAAAACAGATTTTCTGATTTGCTTGAAAAAAAATCTTGGCGGGCGCTTAAACCCTCCTACGAAAGATTGATCGAATGCTGGCTGGTTTCAG
>CAXGUU010000272.1:0-4628 GCA_964012875.1 uncultured bacterium | reverse complement strand
CCCGCCCGCCCCGCCCATTGCGAGACGGAAACAATCCCGGGCACATCGAGAAAGGCATCGGTCAGTCGCGTACCCAGACGAATCGATTCATCGAGTGACGTGCCGGGCAAGGCAGTGGTGTGGACGATGAAGTGGCCTTCACGCAAATCCGGTAAAAAGCGTGCGCCGAATCCCGGGGCCGTCAAGACGATGTACACAATGCATGTCGCTGTGGCGAGCATGCCGGCCACTGGCCTCGCTGCCAGCCATCGAACGGCGGCGCTATAGCCTGGGTTGATCAGCCGGAAAACGGGCGCTTCCGCCGCACCCAACCGCCGTCCGCCCAGAAGAGCAACACATAAAGCGGGCGTGACCGTGACCGCGACGAGCAAGGACGCCATCACTGCGAGAATGTAAGCGAGCCCCAGGGGCGCGAACAAACGCCCGCTGACACCGCCCAGCGTCAACAGCGGCACGAACACCAAAGCGACAATAAAGGTGGCATAGACAACTGCACCACGAACCTCAAGTGATGCGGCAAGCGCTACCGCGTCGACGGCGGCGTCAGGCGGCGCCGTACGCAATCGACGAAATATGTTCTCGGTGTCGATGATCGCATCATCGACCACTTCACCGAGCGCGATTGCGAGTCCCCCGATCACCAGCACATTCAGATTAACGCCACACTCAATCAAAACGATTACCGCACTCAATAGAGACAGGGGAATGGCGATGGCGGAGATCAATGCCGTGCGCAGGTTATACAGACCAACCAGTAACACCAGCACCACGAACGCGCCGCCAATCAACAGGTGTCGGGATATGTCGGCAATCGCGCGCTTGATGTAGTTCGCGGGCACAAACAACCGACCGTGCAAATCCAGTCCCTGGGCTGACAGTACCGGCGCGAGTTCATCGAACACGGCGTCGAGTCGGTCAGAGACCGTCAGCGTGTTGGCGCCAAGCTGCCCGATGACCATCATGACCACAGCCGGATTCCCACCGATTTGCGCCGCACTGATTCGCGGCCGTGCGCCCCAGCTGACTTCGGCGATGTCGCTTACGGTGAGCGGTCCCGAGGTACGTGCCTCGACGACCGCCCCGCCGAATTGCCGTTGCAGCTCGTCAGCACTGGCAAAGGTCAGCCCGATCTGTTGACCTGGAGTTTCAATAAACCCAAGGGGGCGACTCTTCCCGGCTGCAGCCAGAGCGCCCGCAAGATCAGAAAGAGATATGGATTCCCCCGCCATGGATGACAGGTCAGGATTCACCACGACGGCGGGTTCAAGACCACCGAAGACGTTAACGTCGGCGACACCCGGCACCGCCAGTATTCTCGGCACCATGACCCGCTCAGTGATTTCGCGCAAGGATGCGAGGTCGCCGTCCCGCGCAATGAGGCCGATGGTTCTCACCGTCGCCGAAGACGAGGCCAGCGGCGCAACGACCGGTTCGCGCGCGTTGGCCGGCAAAGAACCGGCGATGTGCGCCAGACGCTCGCTGACCTGACTCCGATTCCTGTAGGTATCGCTGCGTTCATTGAATACCAGCGTTACGATTGACAGGCCGTGGATGGATTCCGAGCTGATGTAATTCAGATCGATAAGACCGCCGAGCCCAGCCTCCAGCGGCCGCGTCACCTGCGCCTCGACCTGCTCCGCTGTGAATCCCGGTGCCTCGGTCTGGATGACAACCAGGCTCGGTGCAAACTCCGGAAAGATGTCCAGACCCACGCGTTGCAACTCAAATGCGCCGAAAGCCACCAGCGCGACCGCCAGGGCCAGTACCACCTGACGCCGCGCGATCGAGAATCGAATCAGTTCACCGAGCATGGAACCGCGCCCTGATCAATCGTCATCCTCAATCGGAATGGCGCCTCGAAACTCTTCGGCCAAGAGCGATTGCGCACCTGTAACCACAATCTCGTGCTCGGGCGGTTGATCCACTGCATATCCCCCCTCGACGGAGATGCCTGGCGGCAGTGGTCGACGCGTGAAGTCACGCTTCGAAATCCGCTCGAAATACCACTGTTCGCCGCCATGCCAGACCAGCGCGCTCTCTGGCACAAGGTACCTGAACGGCGTCTGACCGCCGGCGGCAGACCAGACGTTCACGGCCATCCCCGGATTGCCTCGCAGCCCGTCGACGCGCACCACGTACGCCGGGTGCGGGCGGGGGGTGCCGTCACCGACCTGCGCAAAACTCAGGCGTTCAGCGACGCTGGCATCATTGGGCGAGTCGCCACTGCCGACACTCAGCGCAGCGGATTCATCATCCTCTTCCAGATGCACGTGTACCAGACTCGCCTGGCCTGTCGACAGCATGGCGCGCAAATTGGGGTCGGCGTTGACGGCGTCGAGCAACTGCGGCCCCCAGTGGGCCTCCAGCTCATTCCTGCTCTTCAATCGTGCCGCATTGGCACGCGCCAATGCGGTTTGCGCGCGCTGTAGTTCGCGCTCCAGCGCGGTCAGCGCTGCGCTTGTGCCCATAGAACGCTTCGCCGCAACTGTCTGCATGCGTTCGTGCTGTTCACGTACCGTGGTGACAGCCTTCTGTTCAGCTGCGTAAATCCGCATCTGCGCATCGTAGTGTCGCAGTTCATTACTCAGTCGCCGACCGTCCAGGATCAACCCGCGGTGGTGCACAAAAGCAGCGTACCTGCCGCGAACAGGGGCAGCCGCAACGATGCCGGCAAGTTCAGCTTCCCGTGGCCGCAGCAAGACCCGCGTCTGCCCGTCGACGACGACCACCCGGGATGGGTAATCATGATCGTCATCATCCAGTTCTGCTGCCGGTTCATCGGACTCGAACCCGGCGCCGGGCAGCGCAAGCCACAAAACAAGTGCTGACAGCGCTGCACCCAGAAGAAATGCGATTGCGATTTTCATTGCCAGACGCTCATCGTCGACCAAGGCCCGAAAGATAGGTCTCAAATCCCGTCTTCTCGCGCGTGATGACCGCCACGCTTTCGAGCTGCGTAAAATCAAGCGCCCAGTGCTGTTCGGCGGCGATCAGGCGCTCACGCACCTTCAGCACGTGCAGCTTTGCCCGCCGCAGAGCGAGCTCGTCGCCGGCCTCAATCTGCGGAATATCTTCGAGACTCTGCCGTTCTTGCTCGGCTGCTACGAGGATTTTGCGAATCTCCACCACCGCTGAGGCGCTCGCACTGACCGCTTCGTACGCCGCTTCGAGTTCTGCAATCACCGTACGCTGTTCTCCCTCGAAATGCGTTCGGGCCACATCGCGCGCCTGTTCTGCCGCAGCGACTGCTGCATGGAAGCGAGCGCTGGAAGGCACAACGATGCTACCCACCAACGACCAGATATTATCGCCCTGGTCGAACAGGTACGCAGGGTTCAGACGCAAATCGGGATACTGCGCTGCGATCGCAAGTTCGAGCGCCTTTTCACTGCGTTCGTATTCCGCCAGCGCGGTCAGCACCCTGGGATGTGACCTCAGCGCATGGGATCGCAGGTCGCGATAAGCGAACTGTTGCTGCAAAGATGTGGCATCGAAAAACTCCGGATCGTCGATGACGAGACCGGACAGTGTCTGCATGGACAGCTTTAATGCGACTGCCAGCTCAGCCGTTAACTCGGTCATCGCCCGCAGCTGGTCAATTGCGTCCAAACGGGCAGTTACCAGCTCAAGCTTAAGCATTTGCCACTCCAGGGGCGCCGAAAAGCCGACGTCAACCAGTGCTGCGAGGCTGGCCACAGTTTCCTCCAGGCTGGCGATCCGCGTTTGCTGCAGGTCGACCAGGCGGCTTTCGCTCATTAGCCGCACTGCGCTTGTGACAGCCCGCTGACGCGCACGCCAGGCGCTGTTCAGTTCGTCAGCCCGCGCCGCAATGATCCGGGTGTCCGCCAGTGCCACCCGGATGCGCCCCTTGTCTGCCGGCGACCAGACGAATTCAAAACTGGGGCCTACCGACCAACGGGAACTGTCGCCGGGGTCGATATCGGAGTTGCGTTGCGTGGTCAGGCCAATCTCAATCGGGGGCCCATATCCGGCCAGCGCCTTGCGCAGCTCGTCGAGCCCGACCTGCTCAGTCGCCCGCATGCGCTCAGGCGAACGAATCGCGGCCAGGAATCCAAGCTCACCGGTCGTCCATGCATCACTGTCAGCATTTCGGCGACCGCCAGCCGCGGCCATTTCCGCTGCCGTACTCGCCAGCGAGTCGCGCTGAAAATCCTGCCCCGCTGTGCCCTGATCAAGCGGTGCAGGTGCGTAAACCTGCCGCACGCACCCTGCGACCATCGCCAACACCGCAAGCATCATCACCGCGGCATACGACTGAATCGGCGGCATCGCCATCAGGCTCCTGCAAGCGCATCGCCGCGGCGCGCGGGCGCCATGGCGTTTCAATCAGTCCGATTTACGATCGAACAGTTCCGGTGGCGTCTCATTGACCTTGGCATTGTCGGTCCAGTAACGCTTCGCCCAGATCCCGTTGTACGGCTCATCCCCAACGGGCATGCGCCACGAGCGCACTTCGGCTCCACTCAGCTCTATCGAGCACAACGCACGCGGTTGATCATCGGTACCGTCGACATAGGCGTTGGCGTCGTCAACCGGAATATAACGCTCAGCGATGCGCCGGTAGCGATCGCGCCACGAATCATCCTCGCCAATCTCGTGATCGATGT
>CAXGUU010000271.1:0-4645 GCA_964012875.1 uncultured bacterium | reverse complement strand
CCTGCTTCGGAAAGCCGTTTGCGTCGCGTGCTGGATGTTTACCAGCCCAGCCGCTTGGTCGTCGGTGCATCGCCGATATGTCGTGCATGTTGTCTGTGGTCGCAACGGTGAACGACCGGCTGAACGTCGCATCTCCGCGCAGAGCGTTATTGCCGTACGTGATCATTTCGCTGCGGTCAGGGATATCGAATGCGCTGTTCATCGGATGCTCAGTAATCCTGCCACGCCGGCCTGGTTCGGCAGTGGCGCGAGATTTTCCGTTACGGGACCCGGAATCAGTGGATTCGATGTCACCGCGACCTGTGTTGAGGACGAGGTCATCGAGGGGGTGGACATGTATTCCGTGTTTGATCTCACCGTGCAGGCGGAATTCGGCATGCCGGGTCAGGAAGACTATTGCCGTCGAACCCTGGCCGCCTCGGTGTCGACGTTACCCTGACGTAGGGGGGGTCGAGCCAGCGTATCCGTGCCGCCGCCACGCCTCGTAAACCGCAATCGCGACCGCGTTCGAAAGATTCAGACTCCGCGAAGTGGCCACCATGGGCAGGCGGATCAATTGTTCATCAGGCAGGCTGTCCAGAACCGAAGTCGGCAAGCCACGGGTCTCGGGCCCAAACAGAAGACTGTCGCCGGGTTTGGCGTCAAGGTATTGAAGGTCCACCTGCCCGCGGGTCGAAAACGCGTACACGGTGTTTGGCCCTGTAGCGCCAAGATAGCTTTCGAAAGAGGAATGGACCTCGACCGTGGCATATTCCCGGTAGTCGAGGCCGGCGCGACGTAGCGCGCGGTCGTCCAGATCAAAGCCGAGCGGCTCGAGCAAATGCAGTGTGCATCCGGTATTTGCACACAGCCGTATAATGTTCCCGGTATTGGGTGGAATTTCCGGTTCCCAAAGAACGACGTCAAACACGATGACAAAGGCCTTCAAACGTCTCGCGACAAGGGAAATCAGGTGACATCCGATCCTCGACTTGCTGTCGATTTTTGCGGCATGAAATTCAGCACACCCCTGGTACTGCTTTCCGGGTGTGTTGGTTTCGGTGAGGAGTATACGCGGGTCGAAGGCTTTTCGAATGCCGATGCTGGGGCCATTTGCCTGAAAGGCACAACGCTTGAACCGCGCCTCGGTAATCCGGCGCATCGCGTATTCGAAACGCCGGCCGGCATGTTGAACGCTATCGGATTACAAAACCCTGGTGCCCATACGGTCGTCAACGACATCCTACCGCGTCTCGATTTTTCTGAGACCCGGTTCATCGCCAACGTGTCCGGTTCGACCATCGAAGAATACGAAGCCGTCACTCGAATTTTTGACGATTCACCCGTTGATGCTATCGAGATCAACATCTCGTGTCCGAACGTTAAAGAGGGCGGCGTCACCTTCGGCAACGACCCCGACATGTCGTCGCGGGTCGTCGCGGCATGCAGGGCTGCAACGACCAAACCCTTGATCACCAAACTCTCGCCAAACCAGACGGATATCGCGGACAATGCCCGCGGTTGTATTGAAGCCGGCACCGACGCGTTTGCGGTCATCAATACTCTGATGGGGATGGCCATCGACAACGAAACTCAGCGACCGGTCATCGGTAACAATCAGGGTGGGTTGTCTGGCCCCGCGATCAAGCCGGTGGCCCTGTTCAAGGTGTTCCAGGTGCACCAGGTGGCTGCGCCACACCAAATCCCCATCATTGGCCAGGGCGGTATTGCAAATGCAGCTGACGCAATTGAGTTTCTACTGGCGGGGGCCAGCGCAGTGGGCGTTGGTACGGCCCTTTTTTACGAACCTCTGGTTTGCCCGCAAATCAACGCCGGTATCAGCGCCTATCTGGATCGGCACGGGGTTGAACGGATTAGTGATTTAAGCGGTCGCCTGCAACTGAACACCGCCTAACAGCCGATCAGGCCTTGTTTGCCGTGTCAATTTGTTTTCGAAGCCTGCGCGCGAAGACCTCCATTTCGCGCGCGGCCTGCATGTCGCCTTTTGCTTTGGCGATGTCAGTGCCCTGCACATAGGTTGTAAACGCTCTGTCCAGATCACCACTGTCCGCGTAGGCGCGGCCCAGTAGTTTCCATGCGGCTGAATACTCCGGATCGTGTCTGAGCGCGCATTCAAAGTGAATGGCTGCCGTCTCGGGATCGCGCTCAAGGTAGGCGTTGCCGAGGGAGAAGCGCAGTAGCGCGTTGTCTTGCCCGTTGGCCAGTATTGCCTCCAGACGCTCAATCATGAGCGCCAGAATGATGGCGTGAACAACACCAGCAGGGTGAAAATTTCAAGCCTTCCAAGGAGCATGGCAAGGCACAGTAGTCCCTTGGCAAAATTCGAAATATTGCCGTAGTGTGCGCTCACCTCACCGAGCCCGGGACCCAGGTTGTTGAGACAGGCAGCGACCGCGGAAAATGCGGTTACCTGATCGAGGCCGGTTGCCATCAGGGCCAGTAACAGTGCGACGAAGACTGCGATGTAGGTCGCGAAGAATCCCCACACTGCATCGACCACACGGTCGTCGACTGCGCGCCCGCCCATGCGTATGGTGATGATCGCATTGGGGTGAATCAGGCGGCGGATCTCGCGAACGCCCTGCTTGTACAGAAGTACAAAGCGAATGACCTTGATGCCGCCGCCAGTGGAACCGGCGCAACCGCCGACGAAACTTAGAAAAACCAGGATAAGCGGCAGAAAGCCTGGCCACAGCTGGAAGTTAGTAGTGGTGAAGCCGGTCGTTGTACCGATAGAAACCGCTTGGAACAGGCTGTCGCGCAATGCTTCGCCCATGTTGTTTTCCGTATGGGTGAGATAGAGGCCGGCTGTACAGATCAGAAACACGAGCGTGAGCAGCCCGGCATACATGCGGAATTCCGAATCGAATACGTAGGGTTTGAAATTGCGGTAGCGCCAGGCCATGAAGTGCAATGAAAAATTGACCCCGGCCAAAAACATAAAAAGCACGGCCACCATTTCGATGGTGACACTGTCGAAATAGGCGATGCTCGCGTCATGCGTGGAAAAGCCGCCGATCGCGACTGTCGAGAAGCTGTGGCCGATGGCGTCGAACACCGACATGCCGCCAAGGTAATAGCCTAACGCACAGCCGCAGGTCAGGCTGACGTAGATATACCAGAGCGTTTTTGCGGTCTCGGTAATTCGCGGGGTGAGCTTCGAGTCTTTCATCGGTCCGGGCGTTTCGGCCCGGTAGAGCTGCATGCCGCCGACGCCGAGCATCGGCAATATCGCGACCGCGAGAACAATGATACCCATGCCACCCAGCCATTGCAGCAGCTGTCTGTAAAACAAAATCGATGCCGGCAGACCATCGATACCGACGATCACGGTTGCCCCGGTTGTTGTGAGGCCGGAGATCGATTCGAAGATTGCGTCAGCCACACTCATCCGCGGTTCATCGGCAACCACGAAGGGAATCGAGCCGCTTAAGCCCAGGACCAGCCAGAACAGTACGACTACCAGGAAACCGTCGCGTAACTTCAGATCGCCTTCAACCCGTCGCACCGGAATCCATAAGGCCAGTCCTGCGCTCAGCGAGACGACGATCGCAGTGGCGAACGCGCTGCCGGCCCCATCTTCCGTGAAAATAGCGATCAGCAGAGGCGGCAACAGCGCCAGACTGAAAATCGACAGCAGTAGGCCCAGAATCTTTTGGATAACGCGTAGGCGCATGGTCTAAATCGTGGGCGCGGGAATATCAGTCCGGGAGGGCGTAAACGAGGTGCGTACTCAGAAGCAGGTCAGATAAACGTGACATTGACCTGGAACAAACGTTCGACCTCGGAAACGCGGCGTTTGTCCGTAACAACAAGGATGACGTGGTCCTCTGACTCAACCACGGTGTCGTGGTGAATCATGATGACGTCTTTACCGCGAACGATAGCGCCAATGCTGGTCCCCGGCGGCAGTTCGATGTCTTCGATCATGCGTCCTACGACCTGACTCGAATGCCGGTCGCCGTGAGCGATTGCCTCGATCGCCTCGGCCGATCCGCGGCGCAGCGAATGAACCTTGACGACATCGCCGCGCCTGACATGGGCTAGCAGACTGCCGATTGTTGCTTGCTGTGGAGAGATCGCGATGTCGATAATGTCGCGCTGCACCAGGTCGACGTAAGCGGCCCGGTTGATCAGCGCCATTACCGTTTTGGCGCCCATTCGTTTTGCCAACATGGAGGAAATTATGTTGGCTTCATCGGCGTTGGTCAGTGCACAAAAGACATCGACTGACTCAATATTTTCTTCGCGCAGCAGATCTTCGTCGGCGGCGTCGCCGAGCAAAACGTAGGCCTGCCTGAAATCTTCGGCAATCTCCCGGGCCCTCGACTCGTTGCTCTCGATGATCTTGATGTTGCATTGTTTTTCGAGCGCCAGTGCCAGCCGGCGACCGATGTTACCGCCACCGGCAATCAGCACGCGCCGGTTAGGACTTTCAAGTTTGCGAAACTCACTCATCACCGAGCGAATATGCCTCGGCGCGGCGATGAAGAAGACGTCGTCACCGGTCTCCACCACGGTATCACCGTCAGGAATAATCACTTCATTGCGTCGGTAAATCGCCATCACTCGGGTTTCAACGCCTGGTAACTGCTCGGGCAGTTCGGCCAGCCGGTGACCGACCAGAGGCCCGCCGCAGAATGCA
>CAXGUU010000270.1:0-4663 GCA_964012875.1 uncultured bacterium | reverse complement strand
GAAGGCTAAGCTGACCCCCAGCCGATAAGACATGACGCCCGCTTGATGCGGGCGTCGTATTTTTGGTGGTCACGAAACACGCTGTCCGTCTCTAACTGGACCCCTGCCATGAGATTCAAAATCGCCCATCTCGTCATGAAATACCGCGTGCCTGTATGCGGCTTGTTCCTGCTTATCACGGTCGGCATGTGCATGGGTATTCCGAAGGTCGAAATCCGCACCATCTTCAACGACCTGCTACCTATCAACGATCCATTCGTGCAAATCTTTTTTGACCACCCAAATTTCGGCAACCCGCTGACCATGGCCATCATGGTCAAGCATAAGAACGGAGACATCTACAATGCCGAAACACTGCAGAAGGTGTGGGATATCACGCGTGATATCGACCTGGCACCCTGGGTCGACCACGACCAGATTCTCTCCGTCGCGACCGAAAAACTACGTTACGCCTCCGCCACGGCTTTCGGCATCGACACCAAACCATTGATGGATGATCACGCGCCGGAAACGCCTGAAGAAATTGCGGAATTCAAACGACGCGTCGGCGTCTCTCCCAATGCGCAGACGTTTTTCATCTCTAACGACGAGTCGGCGACGATTATCAACGCTGCGTTCCATAGCAAGATTCGCTACGGTGAATCGTTTCAATATGCGCAAAAACTGGTCGAAGCAGCCCGCGACGAGAACCACGAAATTCACCTCGCCGGGCTGCCCGTGCTGACCGGCTGGGTCTATAAGCTGCAAAAACAGACTTACACCATTTTCGCCGTCACGGTCGGCGCACTGATGCTGGCGCTGGTCCTTTACATGCGCAATGTCGCCGGCGTCCTCACGCCAATTATCTGTGCATTCGTTGCCGGCCTGTGGGGATTCGGGTTTGTCGGCTGGCTAGGGCGGGAGATTGAACCATTGTTGATGATCGTGCCGTTATTACTGGTCGCGCGATCGTTTTCGCACTGTGTGCAATACACCGAGCGCTACTACGAAGTTCTGATGCAGCTGAAAGATCGCCGCCACGCGGCCGAGGTCACCATGGGCATCATGATGGCACCGTCAATTCTCGGCATCCTTACAGACTTTTGCGGCATCGTTTTTATCGCCATTGCACCGATTAAAACGATGGATAACCATGCCATTTTTTGCGGCATGTGGGCATTATGGATTATTCCTACCGGCACGTTTCTGTGTTCAATCGTGCTGAGTTATCTGCCCACACCACGAAACATTGACGCCATTGTCGGCGCCGACAAAAAACAAGGTGGCATTCACCTCGCGCAGGAAAAGGCACTTACCCAACTGGCACGATTGAGTCAGGGTGCCACAGCGAAGAAAACGGCAATCGTGTTCGCCATCCTGGGTACGATCGCGATTTATCTGAATTCGCAGATCAAAATCGGCAACCCGGTCGAAGGAAGCAACTTGCTGTGGCATGAGTCGGAATTCAATACTGCGGTACGAGCGATCAATGCCCATTTTCCCGGCACCAATACGCTTGAGATCGTCATCGAAACCAAAACACCCGACGGTGAGCTGCGTGTGGCAAACACGCCGGAAGCTGTCGGCATCCGCGCGATGCTGCAGCGCATGCTGGAAGAAGATCCGGTACTGCCGCCGCGCGCGACCTTGTCGTTTACCGATTACATGTCGGAGATTAACCGCCTCTTTTCAGGCGGCAACCCGAAATGGCTGCCACTTGACCTCACCCACGAGGCCACCGCGGCTGCCGCCTTCGCTGCGCTGCTTGGCAGTAACGCTATCAACTTTGGCCACGTGGCTGATTTCGAGTTCCGTAATTCAACCGTGTCACTCTGGTACAAGGACAATATCCAGGAAACCGTTGACCATGCGCTCGCGGCCGCAGGGGCCGCAGTCGAAGCGGTCGGCCTTGAGCACGAACACTTCAACGTGCGTCTCGGCACAGGCGTCATAGCGCTACAGCAGGCGCAAAACAATACGATCGAGAAATATCACTGGATCATCATCGGCATGGTGAATGTCGCGGTGATGATACTGGCGACCTTCGCCTATCGCTCAATGTTCGCCGCACTGATTTTGCTGATCCCGGTCAACCTGGCCAACCTAATGCTGGTCGCGACCATGCATCTGGTCGGTGTCGGGCTTGATATCAATGCCGGCATTGTTGCCGTGATGGGTGTCGGTGTCGGCATCGACTATGGCATCTACCTGCTGTCGCGTATTTGCGAGGAGTACACTGCGCAGGGCGAAGATCTCCATAAGGCGCTGGTCGCGGCGCTGACCACAACTGGCAAGGCCATCATGTTCACGGCCACCATCATGCTGATTGGTATTGTGCCTTGGTACTTCCTCTCCGACCTCAAGTTCATGGCCGACATGGGTCTGCTGCTGGTCATCGTGATGGTGATCAACATGGCCCTGTCACTCATCGTATTGCCAACCATTGTCTGGTTCACCAAACCGAAATTCCTCGCACGCCAGGACTTAATCGTCGGCGAGAGTGTCGACATCAACCAGTTCGCCGCTAAGGTGGACGATACTGACATCTCCCGTTAACTGCAGATCCGTCGCCCCGGGGGCGGACGATCATCCCGGAGGTGCCGGTCTTCGAACGAGAAAGCAAAACCGCCATCGGTCGTAACGGCATAGGCGTGCACGAGATGAGTGACGCTCGCGCGATTGCGAGTATTTACTGGATTCGCGATGCCGGCTAAGCCGTGCTTGAGGAACTTGGCAGCACCTATACCGTCATTGATAGCAGTACTCGCTGGCAGGTCGCAGCACTGGTTGCTCATACTCCCAACCGGGCGCTGCCGCTGGGTTAATCGGGCGCGCCGACCGCGCCCGATATTTGAACCTACTTGACCCGGGCAGTCACCCGGATTTCAACCAATCCACCGGGTATTGCCAGTTCAGTAGTCCCGATCGCTGTCCATGCCGGATACGGATCTTTGATGTAGCGATCCTTAACCTCCATAAAGGCCTGTAGGTGTGCCTGCAGGCCGACGTGGAACGTCGTCATTTCGGTGATATCGGCAAAACCCACGCCGCCGGCTTCAAGCACCTCCGCCAGGTTGTCGAATGCCTGTGCGAATTGTGTGGCTGGATCGTCCGACACACTGCCGTCGGCCATGTTCACACCGATCACACCGGAGCAACGTAAGTGATCACCATCGACAACGGCGGGGGCAAAGTGATATCCGTCATAGAAGCTCTGCATCGATGCAGGAATAATCCGTTTAGCCATGATTGATGTTCTCCCTTGGGCTGTATTTATTGTCCGCCACGTCGGCGACCGCCGCCCAGTATAGAGCGGTCTTGCTATGATGCGCCCCCTTGCGAACAAGCAGGCCTGCCAGCGGCCTTGTAAACCGACGATTCTACGTGTCCTTCCTTGCCCGACCCTTCGCCGCCCTGCGGGCGCACCCTGATCACGCTGCCGGTGTCGCCGCACAGCCGTACGACGTCATGTCCCGCGTGGAAGCAAAAGCACTGGCAGGCGCCAACGAGCGATCCTTCCTTCGTATCTCGCGAGCGGAAATTGAACTAAGCGATGCCATCCATGCCTATGCGGAGGACGTCTATGCCCGCGCAGCGACCAATCTGAAGGCTTTTGAAGCCGCCGGCTATCTGGTTCGCGACGCGCAACCGGGGTACTACGTCTACCGGATCGGCAACGGTACCCATAAACAAACAGGCATCGCGTTTGCTGCTTCGGTTGACGCCTACCGGGAGAACCGCATTCGCCGGCATGAGCTGACCCGGCCGGCCAAGGAAAGTGATCGGGTGCGCCAGATCGACGCGATTAACGCGCAAACCGGCCCAGTGCTGCTCGCCCATCGGGACAACGCCGCACTGGCCGCGGCGATCGACGCTCAAACGCAGGAATATCCCGCACTTGAAGCTGAGGTCGATGGCTGGCGCCACCAGGTCTGGCAGATTGATTCGACCACCGCAATTACCGAGCTCACCAATCAACTCAATGCCTGCGGCGCCTTTTATATCGCCGACGGTCACCACCGTTCGGCCGCCGCCGCGCGCGTCTGCAGCCGGCGCGGGGGCGGCGAGGCGCTCGCTCATCATGGTTTTCTGGCCGTCAGCTTCCCCGCCAATACGCTGCGTATACTCGACTACAACCGCGTGGTGCGGGATCTGAACGGTCGCTCGCCACAAGACTTTCTCTCTGCTCTCGAAACGCGTTTTGAAATCACACCGAGCCCGGTCGCCATCAGCCCACGAGCGCGGCACACCTATGGCCTCTATGTTGGCCAACAATGGTTTGAGCTCAAACTGCGCCGGAAGCCTGCGACAGACGACCCGGTCGAGCAACTGGACGTCCGGGTGCTCGACGCAGCCGTACTCGAGCCTCTGCTCGGTATATCCGATCCTCGTACTGATGACCGCATCGACTTCATCGGCGGTTCTCGCGGTACGGCGGCCATTGAAGCGCGCGTCCACAGTGGCGACATGACCGCCGGCTTTACCCTCTGCCCTACCCTCATGGATGATCTCATGGCCGTGGCTGACGCCGGGCTTATCATGCCGCCAAAATCAACCTGGTTCGAACCCAAACTCGCTGACGGATTGCTGTCACTGCCGCTGGACTAACCGCGCAGCTGCGCCTGCGGACGAGTTTTGATACGCTCTTCCTATCCCTTAGTAACTTCGCCAGGAGCGATTCCAT
>CAXGUU010000269.1:0-4699 GCA_964012875.1 uncultured bacterium | reverse complement strand
TACCTTGGTTTTCGTGGCGCACTTTGCGGCCACGGGGACAGGTTGCAGCGAATGCAATCCGAAGCAATCACGGCAATTGTCGGCGAGCTTGATCGGGCGATCGCGAAACTGGACTCAACCCCAAGCTTGGAGATGAATTAGATGGGATGGCGGAACCGCAAGGCCGAGGAGGTCTATGATGAAAATGAGATCAATGAAAGGCTTGCTGAAGAGCTACCGGCATGGGCATTTAAAGATGGCTGGATTCGCAGAAAATATAAAACCTCCGGCTGGAAATCCACGCTCATGGTTGTCAATACCGTGGGGCATCTTGCCGAGGCCGCCTGGCATCACCCCGACCTGACCGTGTCTTACGCATTCGTCACGGTCAAGCTTCAGAATCATGCTGCAAAGGGCATTACCGACAAGGATTTTGCTTTGGCGAAAAAAATCGAAGAGGTAGTGATGTGGCAGCCGGGGATGGACGAGTCCAATACCCTTGAAGGCACGCCCGAAGACGCTCGTTTCAAGTACATCAAATACGACTGACCGGGCGGGTCGGTTTGCGCGAAGAGAGGGCGCTATGACTGAGTACCGCTAAGAGCGGGAGTCCCGCTGCCAGTGGCCCGAGCGGCCGCCCGATTTGTCATCGAGCTGGACGGATTCGATGGTCATGCCGCGATCGACCGCCTTACACATGTCGTAGACTGTGAGCAACGCCACCTGGGTCGACATCAGGGCCTCTATTTCCACACCCGTCGGGCCCACGGTTTCCACGGTCGCGGTACAACGAATCGCGTTGGATTCCGTTTCAGCCTCAAGTTCCACGCTCACTTTAGTGATCGCGATTGGGTGACAAAGTGGAATGAGCTCCGAAGTTCGTTTGCTGGCCATGATGCCGGCGATTCGCGCCGCCGCCAGTACATCGCCCTTTTTATGCGAACCGTCGACGATCATCGCCAGGGTCTCGGGCTGCATCCTGATCATGCCGCTGGCCTCCGCACGGCGTCGGCTGGACGGCTTGTCACCAACATCAACCATGTGTGCTTGTCCTTTGTGATCAAGGTGCGTGAATTCAGACATCATTGCCCTCTAACTGAGAAATTGGTCGGCTGCTAAAATGATACGACAGTTGTGACTTTTCATTCGGATCGACCATGTCTATAAAAGTTAGATTTTTCGCCAGCCTGGCCGAAACGGTAGGGTGCCGGGAGACTGACCTGGAATTTGCCGGGCAGCGCACGGTTACAAGCGCCTGGTGCGAAGTGACCGGACAATCCTCGCTACCGGACGACATTCTGTGCGCGGTCAACCATAGTTACTGCGAGCACGACCAGGTGCTCCATGACAACGATGAAATTGCCTACTTTCCACCCGTCACCGGTGGTTGAGTAAATCAAGTAAGAATAATGATACGCATCGAAACAGGTTCGTTTGACCCGCTTGCGGCGCTGGCCGCGCACGAGGCAGGGTTCGGCGCGAAAAAGCAAAAAATCGGCGCGTGCGCGACTTTCGTAGGCTCAATGCGGGATTTCAACGAAGGCGCCAGTATTCAGTCCATGCGACTTGAACACTATCCTGAAATGACAGAGCGGCACTTGCAGGCGATTGCCGATGATGCCTCGGCGCGTTGGCAGCTTGACGACGTCCTGATCGTCCATCGGGTTGGCGAGGTTCGGCCGGGCGATTCAATCGTGCTGGTTGCTGTGTGGTCCGGCCATCGCGCGCATGCATTCGAATCGTGTCGCCACATCATGGAAGATCTCAAATCAAAGGCGCCGTTCTGGAAAAAGGAAATCACCGCTGAGGGTGAACGCTGGGTCACCAACAACACCCCGGGTTCGACCGCAGCATTTGAAGCCTCGGACAACTAGGGATTTCGATCCGCGGCCGCCCCTGACTACGAATTCGCCTCGACAATCAGTTAGTGGAGTTATCGCTATGCACATCACCGTTTTAGGCTCCGCGGCAGGAGGGGGCTATCCACAGTGGAACTGCAACCACCCCAACAGTGCGCGTGCACGCAGCGGCGATCCGAAAGCACCTCAACGCACGCAGTCTTCTCTTGCCGTCAGCGCGGACGGCGAGCGGTGGGCCCTGTTTAATGCGTCCCCCGACCTGCGCCAGCAGATCAATGCGAACGCTATTTTGCAACCACAGGTTGAACTGAGGGAAAGCCCCATAAAGGCCGTCGTGCTGACCAATGCGGACGTTGACCACGTCGCCGGCCTGCTCAATCTGCGCGAGTCTCAACCGCTACGCCTGTACGGAACTGAGCGGGTGCTTTCGGTGCTGGCCGCGAACACCATCTTCAACGTTTTGAACCCGCAATTTGTTTCACGCCACCCCATAAAACTTGAGACGGCATTTGAATTGACAACACAGGAAGGCGACGGGCTCGGTCTTACCCTGACTCCGTTTGCCGTACCCGGGAAGGTCGCTTTGTGGCTCGAAGACAAGGGCAAGGGGAACAACTTCGGCACAGTTGAAGAAGACACCATCGCGCTTGAAGTGGGAGATCAATCCGGCGCTCGTTTCTATTACATGCCTGCTTGCGCGAAGATGACCGAGGCGTTGGAAAAGCGGGTTGCGGGAGCAGATTTGATTTTTTTTGACGGCACGCTATGGGTGGACGACGAAATGATTCGCGATGGCGTCGGAGTGAAAACAGGGCAGCGGATGGGCCACATGAGCGTTTCGGGGGCCGAAGGAACAATCGAGGCCTTCCGGGATTTAAATGTCGCCAGAAAGATTTTTATCCATATCAATACGACAAATCCGATTCTCATCGAAGATACACCGGAACGGAAATCGGTAGAAGCCGCGGGTTGGGAAGTGTCCTATGACGGCATGGCGATCGAAATCTAGCGGACAGCCGGTCGGGATGTCGGTGGCGAGGTGTGCCGCTACATGAAAGAAGTGAACGGTTGCACCCGTACCGGTGTGCCCGCAGCGACTTTCGCGCACTCTGCCGGCAGAACAATAAAGCAATCGGCCTTTGACATCGAAAACAGAATACCCGAACCCTGATCCCCGGTGGCGGTAACGGTGAGTTCTCCGGCAGCATTGGTTGCCAGCATGCCGCGCTGAAATTCAGTTCTGCCGGGACGCTTCTTCAGCTCCGCGGAGGCTAATGCCGTCACTTCAAGTGGCGCTGCGCCGTGCGCGCCGGCCATCTTGGCCAGGGCCGGACGGACGAATTGATAAAAGGTCACCATGACCGAGACCGGGTTGCCCGGAAGGCCAAAGAAGCGCGCGCCGTTGACCTCGCCAAACGCGAGCGGCCGGCCAGGCTTCATGGCGACTTTCCAGAACCGCACTTGACCGATATCCGCCAGCACTGCTTTGATGTAGTCGGCTTCACCCACCGATACGCCGCCTGAAGTGATGACCACGTCGGCAGTCTCTGCAGCAAGCTGCAAGGTGTGTTCTACCGCTTCATAAGTGTCCTCAACGACGCCGAGATCGATGATCTCAGCACCGAAATGCCGCAGCATGGCAAACAGGGTATAGCGATTGCTGTCATAGATTTCTCCGATGCCCAGCGGTTCGCCGATCGAGCGCAGCTCGTCACCGGTAGAAAAGTAGGCGACGCGAACGCGGCGACGAACATTAACTTCGCCCAAGCCCAGCGAGGCAATAAGTCCGAGTTCGGGTGGGCCCAGGCGATGGCCGATATCAAGCACACGCTGGCCGTTCTTTAAATCCTCTCCGGCTGCCCGTACGTTCTGGCCGCGCTTGTGATTACTATCGACAACGATTTCGTCGTCATCGACCTGAACGTGCTCTTGCATGATCACAGTGTCGGTATCGTCGGGCATCGCGGCCCCGGTCATGATGCGAACGGCGTGCCCGGCGGTAACTGCGCCGTAGAATGGCTTGCCCGCAAAGGCAGCACCGACCACCGTAAGCCGGCCGGTGCCTGATTCGGGCAGATCAGCCAGGCGCACGGCGTAGCCGTCCATCGCTGAGTTCGTGTGTGGGGGGACGTTGAACGGCGAATCAATGGGCTCGGCCAGCACCCGGTCTAGTGCTGCACGCAGATTAATCCGCTCGAACCCGTTTACGCACTCGACATTCGCGAGGATCCGTTGTCGTGCCTCGTCACACGCCAGTGACGCCTGGTCAAAATCATCTTCGCAACTCGGGTCTCGAATAGCCATGGTCGAAATTATGCGGGATGTCGTCGGTTTGGAAAACCCGAGTGCTTTTCAATATGCTCGATCACGAAGGTCGCAACAGCCTGTGGATCGTCGATGTCGAGAATCCTGGCGGTTACGCCGACCAGCTGCGCGGCGTTAGTCGCGACCGCGATGACATCGTCGTTTTTCGGCGCGATCAGTTCGTTGCCAAGTTCCTCGCGGTAGACTTCAATTTTAGGAATGTGTTCCATTTTGAAGCCTTCGACGATGATTAAATCGAGCATGGTCGTGTCCAGATGCCCCAGGAGATCGATCAAGCCGGGCTCTTCCGGAGATGACTGTTCGTGCTCCACCATCAATGCCCATCGATCAGCGGAGCCCAAGAGCATTTGCGTGGCGCCGGCCTTGCGCAGTACATAGCTGTCTTTGCCGGGCTGATCGATCTCGAACGGGTGGTGGGTGTGTTTGACTGCGGCGATGCGCAGGCCAGCCTGCCGGAGGAGCGGCAATGTCGTTGATAGCAGCGTGGTTTTGCCGCTGCCACTCGCTGCCGTTACCCCGAGCAGCGGGACGCCATT
>CAXGUU010000268.1:0-4704 GCA_964012875.1 uncultured bacterium | reverse complement strand
TAGTGTTTCGAAACCAAATTCGCGATCCATAATGAAACCCTTGCTCGGTAGCGCCGTTAGTTGTGCACAACTTTGGACCGTCTGGACGAGATAACGCGCGTATTTACGCCCATAAAATTAAGACCTCCGAAAAGTCGGGCGTGCTCGATTTTGACGCATCGGTCCATAACGACATCCATCCCGGCAGCGGCAGCTTTGGCCGCAACGTCGAGGTTTATCACGCCGAGTTGCATCCAGAAGCATTTCGCACCGACTTCGATTGCATCGTTGAGAATCGGTTCCAGGTCGGACGGTTTACGAAAGCAGTCCACAATGTCTATTGGCTCAGGCACCTCGAGCAGCGACGGATAGCAGGTTTCTCCCAGAATCTCGGTAGCACCGGGATTGACGGGGATCACGCGATAACCGTGCTCCTGCATGTAGCGCGTGGAGAAGTTGCTGGGGCGGTGCCACGTTTTTGACAGCCCCACGACCGCGATGGTCCTGGCCTCGCCCAGAATTCGCCGCAGCAGCGAAACATCATCTCTATACTGGTCGGCGTTCACGTATGTAGTCTTCCGTTATTTGATCGACAGAGGTCACACCCATCAACGCCATGTCACGCTCGATCTCTGATTGCAGTATGGATAAAGCACGCGTCACGCCAGCCTGGCCACCAGCGCCGAGGCCGAAAAGATAGGGCCGGCCCACCATGCAGGCCTGCGCGCCCAGGGCCAGCGCTTTCAGCACGTCGGTGCCACGCCGGACGCCGCCATCGACGATCACCTCAAGACGGTCGCCAACGGCCGCTTTGACTTCGGCAACGAGGCTGACGGGCGATGGCGCCGTGTCGAGCTGGCGGCCACCATGGTTCGACAGGATGACCGCCGTCGCACCGATTTCGGCGCAGCGTATCGCGTCTTCGACGCAACAAATTCCTTTGATCGCAAAGGGGCCGTCCCATTGCTCAATCATCCATGCGGCCGCATCCCAGTCGACTGACGGATCGAATTGTCGCTGCAGATACCCAACCAGCGTAGAAACATCGCGATCACTGACCGGAGCCTTATGAACGACGTTGGCTAGCTGAAAGTCTTCGCTCAGCAGGTATTTTAATGACCATAACGGATGTAGAAAAAAATTAAACCAGCTTGCCAGGGTCAATTGCGGCGGGATCATCATGCCCGTGTAGAGGTCGCGCTCGCGATTCCCCGGTACAGGGACGTCGACCGTCAAAATGAGCGCCTGATAGGCTGCCTTACGACAACGATCGATGAACTCGTTAATGAGTTCCCGATCGCGAAACACGTAAATCTGAAACCACTTCGGCCCGGCACAGACTTCGGCAACCTCCTCGATTGAATAAGTACTCACGGTCGACAATGAGTAGACCGTGCCGGCTTCAGCTGCGGCCGCTGACACCGCCAGCTCACCGTCGTTATTAAACAATCGCGACATGCCGGTCGGCGCGCACACCACCGGGAAGTCAATCGCCTGCCCCATGACCGTCGTTCTGGTATCAATCTCGCCGACATCAACCAGATACCGGGGCAGTAACTCGTAGCGTTCGTAGTCGCGGCAATTGTTAGCCAGCGTGACCTCGTCGTCGGCCGCGCCATCCATGTAATGGAACATGGGCCGGGGCACCTGCAGGCGCGCATACTTACGCAGATCCTTGATGTTATGTGATCGCTTCAGGCACCAGTTTGCGACCATTTCGTCGACGTGCTTAAGAACAGGCGGAATCATTCTTTACACCTTCAATCAGACTCGAGTGCCAACGATAGCAGAAAGCCTGGACGCCAAAGGCTCTTAAGGCGTGCCGGCACGCACTCCCCGGTCGCCGACGGTATCAGGACTCAGGCGGGTTCAAAGTGAGCGGCTTCTATCGCTGTCGTCGTCTGCGAACCCTCGACAATCGCTTCAGCCAACGCCGCCGTTTCGGGCAATACCTGGGCCAGAAAAAACCGTGCGCAGGCCATTTTTGCAGTGTAGAACGGTTTATCGACTTCGTCATTGGTCAACGCTGTGGCGCTAAGCCGCGCGCCCTCAGTCAACATCCATGCACCGCAAACAATACCGGCAAGCTTCAGGTAGTGCGCCGATGCCGCGCCCGCGATAGTCGGATCATCCGCAGTCGCCAGCAACCAATCCACCACCCGACGCAGCTCCCCGGCAGCACCTGCAAGCTTCTTACCCATCTCGGCAAGCTCGCCACCCGCGGCTTCGACCGCGGCCACAGTGAGCAGCATGTCCTCCAGCAGCTCACCCATTGCCGCACCGCCGTCCCGTAGCGTTTTGCGGCCGACAAAATCAGCAGCCTGGATACCCGTGGTGCCTTCGTAAATGGTCAGGATACGAGCGTCGCGCTGAAATTGAGCGGCACCGGTTTCCTCAACAAAGCCCATGCCGCCATGAACCTGGGTCCCGAGCCAGGTCACCGTCTGCGCTGTTTCCGTACACCAACCCTTGACCACGGGCGTCAGCAGATCACCTCGACGATTGGCACGTGCCCGTTGTTCGGGATCTTGGTGGCGTTCAGCTTCGTCATAGGCGAGTGCGCAAACCAAAGTCAGGGCACGCATGGCCTCGATATGCGATTTCATAGTCATCAGCATGCGTTTGACATCGGCATGCGCAATGATTGGGGTGCCTTCCTCGGCTCCGGGCGCCTGCCCCTGCACCCGATCGAGGGCGTGGCTCAGTGCCAGTTGATAAGAAGCTTCACTGACGGCAACGCCTTCGCGGCCGACCGCGTGGCGCGCGGCGTTCATCATGGTGAACATGTACATCAGTCCGCGATTTTCCTCACCGACGAGATAGCCGACCGCGCCGCCGTTGTCGCCGTAGGACATGACCGCGGTCGGGCTCGCGTGGATACCAAGCTTGTGCTCAAGCGACACACAACGCAGATCGTTGCGCTCAGCGGTTTCACCGTTGTCGTCGAGTAGAAATTTCGGGACCACGAACAGCGAGATGCCGCGGGTACCTTCCGGCGCATCCGGCGTACGCGCCAGCACCAGGTGGATAATGTTGCTGGTGAGGTCGTGCTCGCCGTAGGTAATGAAAATCTTCTGACCTGAGATCAAGTAATGATCACCTTCTGGCACTGCTTTGGAGCGAACCTTACTCAGGTCTGAGCCCGCCTGCGGCTCAGTCAGGTTCATGGTACCGGCCCACTCTCCGGAAACCAGTTTTTCCAGGTATTTCGCCCGCAGGTCATCGTCACCATGCTGCTCGATCGCTTCGATCGCACCGTTGGTGAGCAGCGGACAAAGGGCAAACGCCATATTGGCGCCATCCCACATCTCGCTGACAGCCGTCGCGATGACCTTGGGCAGTCCCTGCCCGCCGAATTCCGGCGACATTGCGAGCGAGGTCCAGCCGCCTTCGCAGAACGCCGTGTACGCCTCACGCCAGCCGGACGGTGTGTGCACCACGTCGCCATCCAGTCGCGCCCCTTCCAGATCACCCACCCGATTCAGTGGCGAGAGCACCTCGCCCGCAAGCTTCGCGGCCTCTTCCAGTACGGCGTTGGTGAGATCGTCACTGACGTCCTCACACCCGGGTAACCCTGCAAGACGATCCGAACCAATCATCTCGTTTATTACGAATTGCATATCGCGCACGGGCGCTGCGTAGTCAGCCACGCTGGTGTCCTCGATAGAAGTCTGGATGCTTTATCGACCAATCGCGCCAAAGCACCACCTGTCGAATGACAGGAATTGATTGTAACTGTTCCCGCTAAGGATACGAGTGTCAGCCGCTAGCGGATCAGCGGAACAGTGTCGACGTCACAGAACGACCGGGGCCATTCAGGCCCACACAACCCCAGCCAGCGCGGGGATGGGCCCAAGATCAATCGAGCCTTCGTTAATTATCTCCATCTGCCTCGTCGGTAGTCCCTGCTGCGCGCGTGCATAAGTTGCGAGCGCCCACACCGGGAAATACCGACTGTAACCGTGGTAACGCAGGTAGAACACGCGTGGAAATCCCGTCCCCGTGTATTCCTCCTCGTCCCACTCGCCCGCTTCGTTTTGCGTTCGCACCAGGTAATCAATACCGCGTTGTACCTGCGGCGAGCCCACGGCGCCCACAGACATCAGCGCCAACAGGGCCCATGCGGTCTGAGACGCCGTACTCACACCATGACCGGACATAGCCGAGTCGTCGTATGTGTTACAGCTTTCGCCCCAGCCGCCGTCTTCATTCTGCGTATCCTGCAACCATTGAACAGCCTTCCGCACATAAGGCTTGGCCACATCCTCGCCAATCGCGCCCAGCGCGCACAACACACTCCAGGTGCCGTAGATATAATTCACGCCCCAGCGCCCGTACCAGCTGCCATCTTCTTCCTGGTCCTCCTCCAGGAAGTCAAGCGCGCGTTTGACCGGCGGGAACGTCAGGTCATAGCCGAGCATCGCCAGCAATTCGACGCAACGTGCCGTCAAGTCAGCAGTGCCAGGATCAACCAGCGCGCCATGATCTGCGAAGGGAATCTTATTCAGGTATTCGTAGTTATTGCCGATGTCGAACGCCCCCCAGGAGCCATCCGGATTCTGCATGCCGAGCACCCAGTTAAGCGCCTGGTTGATGCGCTTGCGTTTATGTTTGCGATCGTGAACGCCGGCACGCAGCAGCGACATCAGGACCATGCCAGTGTCATCAACATCAGGGTACTTGTCGTTCTCATACTGGAAGGCCCAGCCGCCGGGCGGCGCGCCA
>CAXGUU010000267.1:0-4705 GCA_964012875.1 uncultured bacterium | reverse complement strand
TAACGTAGATCAGGTGTTCGCTCATTTAAACCGACGGTCCTAAATAGGGGTATCGATGTCATTGTCAGCTGATCTGAAACGCAATTGCAAGCCTGCCAGGGGCCGCTCGCGGCGGGGTAATCCGGAGTGAGAAATGACCTGATTACCGAAATTGCTTTTCGCGTTCTTGACCTCGATGAGCGACTCCTTCGAGGCGCGCTCGATGCAGGTTTTGAATTCTGCACCCCAATCCAGGCTCGGACTCTGCCGTTATTGCTGAAAGGTCAGGACGTCGCAGGGCAGGCCCAAACCGGCACCGGAAAAACTGCCGCTTACCTGCTTGCAGTTATGAACCGCATGCTCGCGGCAGAGCGGGGCGGTACCGTGATCGAGGGGCGACCGGCGCCCGCGGCCTTGATACTCGCGCCAACTCGTGAGCTCGCAATTCAAATCCACAAGGATGCCGAACTTCTCGGCTTGCATACGGGTTTCCGTTTCGGGCTGGCCTATGGTGGCGTTGACTACGAAAAGCAACGTCAGCAGCTTGCCGATGGCGTCGACATCCTAATCGGTACGCCGGGCCGGATTATTGATTACTTCAAACAACGGGTTTTCTCGCTAAAGGGCATACACGCGCTGGTGCTGGACGAGGCGGACCGGATGTTCGATCTCGGTTTCATTAAGGATTTGCGTTTTCTGCTGCGGCGTACGCCGCATCCGACCAAACGCCTGAGCATGCTTTTCTCAGCGACATTGTCGTTTCGGGTCAATGAACTGGCCTATGAGCATATGAACAACCCGCAGATGATCGAAGTCGCACCGGACAAGAAGACGGCTGATAAGGTCCAGCAAATCCTGTTTCATGCCAGTGCGGACGAGAAGATGCGACTGCTGATCGGGCTGTTCCAGCAGCACGATCCAAGCCGAACGATGGTCTTCGTCAACACCAAGCGAGTTGCCGCTCTGGTCGTCGCCTATTTCAATGGCAACGGGTTTAACGCGCGGGCTTTATCTGGCGACGTGGTTCAAACCAAGCGCCAACGGTTGATCGAACAATTCAAATCAGGCGAAGTTGATATCGTCGTCGCTACAGACGTTGCCGCGCGCGGTCTGCACATCCCCGATGTCAGTCACGTTGTGAACTTTGATCTGCCACAGAATGCAGAGGACTACGTTCATCGTATCGGCCGTACGGCGAGGGCAGGTGCCAGCGGCGACGCTATCAGCCTGGCCTGTGAAGAGTATGTGTTTTCGCTTGAGGCCATCGAAGAATACATCGGGCACAAAATTCCCGTCGGCACGGTGACCGATGAGTTGCTGGTGGAATTGAAGCCGCCCAAAGGTAATGACGGTCGACCGCAGGACGGCGGCAACCGTGGCCGGCGCCCCAGGCGACCCGGGCGCCGTAACGAAGGGGGCGGCAGATACGGTCGCTAGCTGCGGCAACCTGGCGTGATCTCTCGCCGTCGCGAAACGCTCCGACCTGTTGCATGTACCCTGATTGGCGATACACTCCCGCCCACTCGCAGACGGCCATGATCGTTCAATGTCCTTACTGTTCAGATACATCGCGTTAGCCCTAATCACGGCCGTACTAGTGCTGAGCACCAGTGGGTGTGGTCAGAAAGGGCCGTTGTATCTGCCGGACGAGCCTGAGCTTGGACGAGAAGACATCGACGACGATCCCGATCCGATTTACTGATCCCCGTTTAAGCATTGTATGTTCGGGCATACGGTGCGGGCAGGCGGCGGCCACCCGGAGCTTCGCGGCCCGCAGCTCAACAGACCGCTTCTAGTATGAACGAGACTTTATCCCCGGCTTCTTATCGCAACGGCAAACTCGTAATTGACGGTGTCGATGCACTTTCGATCGCCGAGGAGTTTGGGACGCCCGTTCATTGTTACTCGCGCGCCGCGCTGGAACAGCGCTGGCGGGCCTACCACGAGGCATTCGGGTCGCGCCGCCATCAAATCTGTTACGCGGTTAAGGCGAATGACAACCTGTCGATTCTTAAAACCCTGCATGACCTCGGCGCGTCGTTCGACATCGTCTCCGGCGGCGAGTTGTCACGTGTCCTTGCTATCGGCGCGAATCCGGAGCAGGTGGTTTTCTCTGGAGTGGGCAAGTCACACAAGGAAATCGAGGCGGCGCTCAAGGCCGGTGTCGGCTGTATCAACATTGAATCGGACACCGAACTGCGGCGCGCGGAGTCGATGGCCAGCGCGCTCGGCGTGGATTGCGATGTCGCGGTTCGGGTCAACCCGGATGTTGATGCGGGCACACACCCATATATCTCTACAGGACTGAAAGAAAATAAATTCGGCGTTCCAATCTCCGAGGCCCTGGAACTCTATCGAACGATGCACAAGGGTTCCCGCCTGCGACCCGTCGGTATCGCCTGTCACATCGGTTCGCAGTTGACTTCCATCGCGCCGGTTGTCGATGCCGTTGCCGATGTTGTGCAGCTCGCCGATCGATTGGCGGCGGATGGAATTGAAGTCACGCATATCGATGTCGGTGGCGGCCTGGGTATCAGCTATCACGAAGAAACCCCGCCTTCGATCGAAGAGCTGGTAACGGCCATTTGCGAGGTCGTTCCTGAAAACTACCGCATTGACATGGAGCCCGGTCGTTCGCTCATCGGCAAAAGCGGTGTCCTGCTGACGACAGTCGAATACATCAAACGAACGGCGGCGAAGAATTTTGCCATTGTCGATGCCGCGATGACTGACTTGTTACGTCCGAGCCTGTATGAGGCCTGGCATGACGTGATGACGTACGAAGCGTCCCCGGACGCGCCTAGTCTGCCTGTCGATATAGTCGGCCCGGTGTGCGAGTCGGGCGATTGGCTGGCGCAGGGCAGGTCACTCGCGATCGCGGAGGGTGATTTGCTCGCGATACTGGATACTGGTGCCTACGGCGCCGTTATGTCATCGAATTACAACGCCAGACCTAGGGCGGCGGAAGTCCTCGTCTACGATCGCAAGGTTCACCTGGTTCGAGCTCGGCAAACGGCGGAAGACATGATGGCCAACGAGGTAGAGCACCTGATCGAGTACTAAAACACCGAATTGGTGCGAATTTCGGGAGATTTGCACCAAACTTGTGCCATGTAGACCTACTCTATCTATACGCAACCGTCATTCAATTACTTATCATTGGCACGCAATATGCACCCTCTTGGCGCATACCCTATTCGCGTAACGATAGCGCGCTTTCCCACGGTGCGTGACGTCCAGATTTCCCGCTAATTTATTTACTAAGAAAATCAATGCATGGTTTTTGGAGGAACTATTCATGTCAGTTGAGAGCATTCTAAAAACGATTAAGGACGAAGACGTGCGCTTCGTTGATATCCGATTTACGGACAGCCGAGGCAAAGAGCAGCATGTCACGGTGCCGGCGCGCGAAGTCAACGACGAGTTCTTCCAAGACGGCAAGATGTTCGATGGTTCCTCGATTTCCGGTTGGAAAGGAATCAACGAGTCCGACATGATCCTGATGCCGGATGTGGACACCGCGGTGCTCGATCCGTTCTACGAAGAACGCACGCTTAACCTGCGTTGTGATGTGGTCGAACCGGCAACCGGCGAAGGCTATGAGCGTTGCCCGCGATCGGCGGCAAAGCGCGCGGAAGCGTATCTCAAGTCGTCGGGCGTTGGCGACGCTGCCTACTTCGGACCTGAACCCGAATTTTTTGTTTTCGACGATGTGCGCTGGGGCGTCGAAATGAAAGGTTCGTTCTACCACATCGATTCCGACGAAAGCTCTTGGAATTCGGAGAAGGTTTTCGAAGACGGCAATATCGGTCACAGGCCTGGTGTCAAAGGCGGCTATTTCCCGGTTCCGCCGGTCGATTCACTACAGGACCTGCGCTCGACCATGTGTCTCGTCATGGAAGAAATGGGCGTCGAGACCGAGGTTCATCACCACGAAGTAGCGACTGCCGGCCAATGCGAGATCGGCACCCGCTTTGACACGCTCGTACGTCGTGCAGACATGTTGCAGACGCTCAAGTATGTCGTGCATAACGTCGCCCATGGTTACGGTAAGACCGCGACCTTCATGCCGAAGCCGCTGGTTGGCGATAACGGTAATGGTATGCACGTTCATCAGTCGATCTCCAAGGGCGGCGAAAATCTGTTCTCGGGCGACGGCTATGGTGGCCTGTCGGAAACCGCGCTCCACTATATCGGCGGCATCGTCAAACATGCGCGCGCTATCAATGCGTTCACTAACGCCAGCACGAATAGCTACAAGCGGTTGGTGCCCGGATTCGAAGCCCCGACATTTCTCGCCTATTCAGCCCGAAATCGTTCAGCTTCGGTCCGAATTCCATGGGTTTCCAGCCCTAAGGCGCGGCGTATCGAGGTGCGTTTCCCTGATTCAACGGGCAACCCCTATTTCGCCTTTACTGCCATGATGATGGCTGGAATCGACGGAATCCTGAACAAGATTGATCCCGGACAGCCCATGGATAAGGACCTCTATGATCTTTCTCCCGAGGAAGAAAAAGGCATACCGACGGTCTGTTATTCGCTCGACCAGGCGCTGGAAGCGCTCGATGGCGATCGTGATTTCCTTAAGGCCGGCGGCGTTTTGAGCGATGACTCAATCGATGCGTACATCGATCTCAAGATGGAGGAAGTAACGACATTGCGGATGACGACTCACCCGGTCGAGTTCGATCTCTACTACAGCGTCTGATATTCATTCGAATCTCTT
>CAXGUU010000266.1:0-4717 GCA_964012875.1 uncultured bacterium | reverse complement strand
TGGTGCGGGCTCGCATGCAGGTGAGCGGACCTGTTCGCGCGACGGAACTCGCGGAGGTTTTTGCCGTGACCCCTGAGGCCGTTTCGCTGGCGTTGGCGGCGCTCGAAAACCAGGGCATCGTTCTTAGGGGGGAGTATGAACCGGGGTGCGGAGAACAATGGTGTGACAGACGTCTACTGGGACGCATTCATCGCTACACCATCAACCGCTTAAGGCGGGAGATTGAACCTGTACCCGGCGCCGTCTTCATGCGGTTCCTGTTTGACTGGCAGCACCTGACTGTGACGACGCGGCTGCAGTCCAGCGACGGCTTAATGGCGCTGCTCGAACAAATGTCCGGTTTTGAAGCACCTGTCGCGGCTTGGGAGAAACACATTCTGGGGCCGCGTATGCGCGTCTACCAAGGATCGATGTTAGACGAACTATTGCGCTCCGGACGAGCGACCTGGTTACGGTTGCGCCCCAAGCAATCTTCCGTTGCCCGAATGTCCGGAGCCATGCGTACCACCCCGATCAGCCTGATGCCGCGTGTCGACCGAATAATGTGGCTGTCGTCGCTAAAAAAACCGGATTCCGAGGGCCACAATTTGAGCGCAGTCGCAACTGCTGTACGCCATTCCATGACAGAACTCGGGCCGGCCTTCTTTGATGATATCGCGGCACATTCGAGGCTTTTGCCTGCACAATGTGAGCAAGGACTGAATGAACTGGCTGCGCTTGGTGCACTTAGTTGCGACAGTTTCGCCGGGCTTCGGGCCTTGATTCGACCGAGCGGTAAAAGTGCGGTTCTCGGTACGGCTCGTACCTCCAGCTTGGTCGACGCCGGGCGTTGGGAACTGGTACGGCGCCCACTCGAACCAGCACGGTTGGAATTCGATGAAAGCGTGGTAGAGGCCGTCGCGCGAGTGCTGTTGCGGCGCTATGGGGTGGTGTTCCGCGCCGTGTTAGTCAATGAGCCGGCGCTGCCACCATGGCGGCACCTGTTATGGGCCTACCGGCGCCTCGAAGCTAGCGGCGAGGTCCGCGGTGGTCGTTTCGTGGCCGGCCATTCCGGCGAACAGTTCGCACTCAGTGAAGCGGTCAGCGCGCTACGGGAAGTACGCAAGCGCGACGAGCATAAGCAGGTTGTTGCCGTCAACGCGAGCGACCCGCTGAATCTGGTCGGCGTTGTGGTTCCCGGGGTGCGCATCCCGGCCAAATCAACCAATCAGCTGGTTTTTCTCGATGGTGAGTATGTCGCGAACCGCAACGGCAATGCGTTCAATTTTGCGAAAACACTGGACACGCCCACCGCGACTCGCGTCAGAACTGCACTTGTCGAACCGAAAGCCGGGGGGCGGCGGCGGGGGTCGCGCCCTCAGTGGCGCTGAGGTTCGTCGGATACCGTAACGGCTGAACCGGCCGGGGCCGTTCATGCTCCAGTTTCAGCGGGCGCCTGAAGACACTTTTTAGGGCAGGGATGCAAGGGACGCGGGACAGTAAGCAACTAAAACAGTAGGTAACTAAATTTTTAATATTCATATTTATCAATTAGTTGAATAATTTACCTAAGAATAAATATAAATGTTAGTTATGACCCGCGCCAGATTCAAGCCGATAACAGCGTTAGCGATGCAAGCTACGCAAGCTACGCTCAAAACAGCGTCGGCGCCCCTAATTGTGAGGGAGATCGCGATTGGGCCTCGTGTGCCCGGGCCCCCGGACAAACAGCGATTGTTTGAAATTTCCCGCCACACGGCGCACGCAAAAGCGCAACGTTTCGCCGAATTTCATCTCAGGGATTACTCGAAGGGCGAGATTTCCAGCACGTTGATCAGAAACGGGGACCACGCGGCGAGCATGCCGACATAGGCGAACATCTCCGCGCGGATGGCAAAGCTTAAGCGTTCGCGTTCCGAGGCATCGGCATCAACCATGAAAATCCGCGCCATCGTGATATCGAGCGGCAAAGCAAATACCAGCATCATCATCACTGATGGCGCCACCACCGATGGCAGCAATCGCCAGTCGTGCATGTGCGTTTGACCGTCGGCGAATGGCGCGGCAACGATGACGACAGCAACGCTGATAAGCAGCAGTTTTCGCAGCGTGCCAATTTGTGAAAGGCGTGAATAGATACCGGCTCTATCGTTGATAGTTGTCATGGCGTACAAAATGATACACCTTGCCGTTCGACAGCAGCGCCGAGAAGCCGTCCCGGGGAAACTTAACATCGCCGATTGAGTGGCGAGTACCGCAGAAACTTTCAAAAATCGGGGCATCGGCCACTGGCTGGATGAGCGCTACAGCCCATCCTGACCGTTGCAAACAGAATGGCGCGCTCTCATGGACTGCGCTCGGGAGCTGCCACTTTCTGGCGTTAACGTCACCATTAATGTTTTGAATCAAACCAAGTAATGACGGGTATCGAAAGACGATTTTCCGAGTTCGGCGCTCGCTTTAGCGGGCCGACCGGTACGCGTTTGTTAATGGATGACCTCGGCGAAGTGCTGGCCGGCGACGCTGCTTACGCCAATCTTGGCGGCGGAAATCCGGCCGTTATTCCCGCCATGCAACAAATCTTCCGCGCCGAGCTATCTCAAGCGGTTGAATCGGGGAACTTCGATGTCGTCAGCGGAAAGTACGATGGCCCCCAGGGAAATCGTGAATTTTTGGCGGCCATGGCGGGGCTGTTACGCAATCAGTATGGGTGGCCGGTAGATATTGAAAACATCGCAGTGACGGCGGGAAGCCAGGCTAGTTTTTTCGCATTGTTCAACTTGCTCAGCGGCGATTGCGTCGACGGGCGCCGACGCCACATTAGTTTGCCCCTGACGCCGGAATATATCGGTTATGCAGATATCACGATTTCTCCCGATTGCATTCGATCCCATAAGCCAAATATGGACATGCTCGACGAGCATCAATTCAAGTACACCGTCAACTTTGATGGTTATGAATTGAGTCCGGACGCTGGGGCCGTGTGTGTCAGCCGTCCGACCAATCCGACCGGTAATGTCTTGACGCAGGACGAAATCGATCGGCTGATGTCGATTACACGTCGCGCGGACGTACCGTTGATTATTGACAATGCCTACGGTGTGCCCTTTCCGGGCATCGTCTTTACGGATGTCAAACCGGTCTGGGACGAACACGTCATCTATTGCCTGAGTCTCTCCAAGCTCGGGCTGCCGGGTCTGCGTACAGGCATCGTCGTCGCGCGACCGGAAATTATTGAGGCGCTTCGTAGCCTCAATGCGATTTTCAATCTCGCGACCGGCAGTCTTGGCGCTATTCTTGCCGCTGAGATGATCGCCAACGGCAAAATCCTCAAACATGTCAGGCAGATAATCCAGCCCTACTATGAAGATCAGGTTCAGCGGGCGGTCGCATTGTGCCGGCAATTTTTCACTGGTCTAGACTACTGGATCCACAAACCGGAGGGCGCGATTTTTCTGTGGCTGTGGTTCCCGGGTCTGCCGATTTCTGCACAAACTTTATATCAGCGATTGAAAGCACGGAATGTACTCGTTATTCCGGGGCAGTTTTTTTTTCCGGGACTTGCTGAAGACTGGCCACATAAACGCGAATGTATCCGCGTTTCATACGCGCAATCGAAAGATGAAGTGAAACAGGGATTGAAACTGATAGGAGAGGAGGTGCGACGCGCCTTTGAACAGGGCTAGCATTATCGCGACGAGATACGCCTCGTATTCATTGTCGCCACCACAGCGGAGATCGGATCTTCGGTGAATATCTATTACACCGACGTTTTTACAATTGATTTGCCCCGGGGCCACCGCTTCCCACTGCAAAAGTACCGAGCATTGCGCGACGCCGTTACCGACCTGGGTGAACCGGATCTAAACCTTGTAATCCCACCGGCCGTCAGTCGAGAGTTGTTGGTGCAGGTCCATTCGCCTCAGTTCGTCGAGGCAGTTCATAGCGGTTCATTGTCTGCCGAACAAGAACGCGCAATTGGTTTGCCGTGGTCGCGGGGACTCGTTCAGCGTTCGTTGCGTTCGGTGGGCGGCACCGTGGCCGCCGCGCAGTCGGCGGTGCAGGATGGCCTCAGCGTCAGTCTGGCCGGCGGAACGCATCACGCCAGCTACGAGGAAGCTGCTGGCTTTTGCGTGTTTAATGATGTCGTTGTGGCCGCTCGCGGGCTGCTGCAGGGATATGGCGCAGAGCGCGTGCTGATTGTTGATTGCGATGTTCATCAAGGCGAGGGGACTGCCGAAATGATTGCCGGACATAAGGGCATCTTTCAGATCTCAATCCACTCGGCGCGCAATTTTCCACACCGGAAATCAGTCAGCGACATTGATATCAGTCTGCCCGACGGCTGTGGCGACGCCCATTACCTAGCTAACCTTCAAGATGGAATTGAATCGGCGTTAAATCGTTTTAAACCTGATTTCATGTTCTATATTGCCGGCGCGGATATTTTGGCAGAGGACAGACTTGGTCGCCTCGGGGTAAGCCTCGCAGGTGCTGGAGCGCGCGACGCGTACGTACTCGCGCAGGCCGCGGCGGCGCAACTACCAGTCGCGGTCGTCATGGGCGGTGGATACGCGGAGCCGATTGAGAAAAGTGTGGCGGTACACTGCCAAACCGTTGAACTAGCAATGACGAGCTGGCGTGCTCGCCGACAGGCTCACAATACTTTGGCTTGAACGGCGCGCGCGAAGGAATCTGAAAGGCGATCAATCAGATTTTGCTTCTTATTTGCGCTTAA
>CAXGUU010000265.1:0-4731 GCA_964012875.1 uncultured bacterium | reverse complement strand
CGTGCGTCCTTGAGCGTGAACCAATCACATTCGTGACTGAATCGTTCTTCGCCAGCGAGCAGGCGTCGGATAACGCCCATCGCTTCGTCCTGTCGATCGCGTTGGACCATGGGGTCAATACCGAGCATGTAGGCGTCGGATGGCAGCGCACCGGGTCCTGAACCGAAAATAGCCCGCCCCATCGACATGTGATCGAGCTGCACGATGCGCTGCGCGACGTTGAAGGGGTGATGGTAGGGCAGCGATACGACACCGGTGCCAAGTTTGATCCGGTGCGTTCTTTGCGCGGCGGCGCTCAGAAACATTTCGGGCGATGCAATCACCTCCCAACCGGTCGAATGATGTTCGCCACACCAGAACTCGTCATAGCCCAGCTTGTCTAGTTGTTCCGCCAGATCGAGATCACGCTGGAACTGTAGGGTTGGGTTCTCGCCAATAGGGTGATGCGGTGCCAGAAAAGCACCAAATTTGAGTCGAGGCATAACCTGTCTTGTCCCGGTCAGAAATAGTCAGCCCATTCTACGCCTCGCCATTGTCATCGTCGCCGTCTACTATACAAGCGCCTGACGCAGTCGGCCCAGATGACATTAGCCCAAACGAAATTAGCAGATAGTTTGTCGCAACCACACCGTGTAGACTACGCCCCTCCTCACGGTGTCACCCGGTCGACACCCATCTCGTGGCTGTCTCTATCTTCGATAGACCCTCCCCCGATTACCTAACCGAAACCGACGCCGACCGGCATCGCTTCATGCGAGTGTTGGTTTCCGGAGTTTCCATGTCATTCAAATCCACCGGCCTTAAGGCCGAATTGTTGCGCGCGGTCGAAAAGCAAGGCTATAGCGAACCTACAGCGGTCCAGGCGCAAACCATCCCATCAGTCATTGAACGGCGAGACGTGCTCGCCGGAGCCCAAACGGGCACAGGCAAGACGGCTGCTTTCGCGCTGCCAATATTGCATAACCTCTCTTGTGAGAAGCCAGTCAGTGGCTGGCGCGCCCCGCGCTCACTGGTGCTCACACCCACGCGCGAACTCGCCGATCAGGTCACCCAGAGCTTCAAACGCTACGGCGATGCGCTGAAGTTACACTCGACCGCAATCTTTGGCGGCGTGGGCATCCAACCGCAAAAAAAGGCGCTCAAAAAGGGCGTCGACATTGTTGTTGCCACACCCGGCCGCCTGCTCGACCATGCCAGCGAAGGCAGTATTGATCTCACGCAGATTGAGATTTTTGTACTGGATGAAGCTGATCGCATGCTCGATATGGGCTTTATCCACGACCTGAGAAGAGTCATCGATTTGTTGCCGTCGAAGCGCCAGAACCTGATGTTCTCGGCGACCTACACGCCTGAAATCAGGAAACTTGCCGACGGTTATCTGAACGATCCTGTGCGTGTGGAGGTGAAACGCAAAACGCTCGCTGCCGACACCGTGCACCAGGTTGCCTACCGCGTTGAACGTTCGGCCAAGCGTCACCTGTTGACGCAGTTGATTGAGGACGGCAACTGGTTCCAGGTATTGGTATTTGCCAGAACCAAGTACGGTGCCGAACGCCTGGCAAAACAACTGCAGCGTGCTGGTGTCGAGGCCGATGCGATCCACGGTGACAAAAGTCAGAATGCGCGCCTGCGTGCTCTAAAGGCATTTAAAGACGGCAGCCTGCGCGTCCTTGTCGGCACAGATGTGGCAGCCAGGGGGCTCGACATTGGCGGGCTCGAGCATGTGGTCAATTTTGATTTGCCCAATGTTCCTGACGATTACGTTCACCGTATCGGGCGCACCGGCAGGGCCGGCAAGACCGGTCATGCAATTTCCCTGGTGAGTTCGGAAGAAAGCAAACTGCTGAAGGCTATCGAGACGCGGTTGAAAACTCACATCGAATTTCTGCAGAACCCGGAGTTCACGGCCCCGATTTCAAACGAAGCCCGCGTCTCCGCCGACAAGTCACAGGCCCAACGTGGCGATGGTGGCCAGCAGCGTCCGCAGGGAAACAAGGCCGGAGCTAAGGCAAAACGTAAGCCGAAGTCTTCGCGGCGACGATCCCGGGGGCAAGACCGCAGCAATGCAGGTGCTGAAAACGGTAGTAAGGGTAAGCGCCGCTCGGGTCGATCCGGCGGCAAGCAATCATCGGGGCGGCGTGCGCAGACCTGATTCGCAAAAAAAAGCGGGCGATGTTTCCATCGCCCGCTCTTTCTGAACATAAATTCGTCGCTTATTCGTCGAACGTGTCCATGTAGCGGATGCTGGGTTCGCCTGCAAGTGCGTCAGCCAGGCCATCGAGATCGCCGCGCTCCTGGCGCCATGCGAAATATTTTTCGTAATGCTGGCGCGATTCCCATTTTTCGACCGCAACAAGTGTCGTAGGATTATCCTGGTCCTGCGTCGCATACACGCTGATGCATCCGTCGTAAGCACGGGTATCAGGCAACATGCCTTTCAGCCCTTC
The DNA here is from genome assembly GCA_964012875.1 of uncultured bacterium. GTDB lineage: Bacteria > Pseudomonadota > Gammaproteobacteria > CAXGUU01. Next base: position 2,284 of record CAXGUU010000265.1, on the reverse strand, counting down.
TTTGACGCCGTCGACGGCTTCAGGTTTAAGCGTGAGTTCGAGTAAGACGGTACAAGCCATGATTTTTTCTCCCCTGGGGCTGTTTGGAATACTTCCGTGAAAGGATTATCGAGCGCGCAAGTATAGTGCTTTTCGCCATAATCCGGTGACAGTATATTTAGGGCAACCCTGAATAAGACAGGTCTTGTTCAGAGTTCCTTTGATTCGGGTCTCCGCCGAATATCCTGTCACCAACGTTACGCGGAACAATAATGAACACCAGCAACGCAGCCATCCACGCAGAATTTGATGCTGTCGTCGTCGGCGCCGGCTTCGCCGGCATGGCGATGGTTCGGAAACTTGTAGAGCAGGGTTTTACCGCACGAGGCATCGAGCGCGGCATCGATGTTGGTGGTACCTGGTATTGGAACCGCTACCCGGGCGCGCGCTGCGATGCACCGAGCATGCAGTATTCCTACCAGTTTTCCGAAGCACTCCAGCAGGAGTGGCATTGGAAGGAAATCTACGCCTCGCAGTCTGACATTCTTGAATATCTGAACCATGTCGCCGATCGTTTCGGCATTCGCGAACATTTTCAATTCGAAACATCGGTGGAATGCGCACATTTCGACGATACAACTGAAATGTGGACGATCACGACCGACCGCGGCGATCGCTACCGGGCGCGTTACTGCGTGATGGCCACGGGCAATCTGTCGTCACATCTGAAACCCCGGTTCAAAGGCCTCGATGATTTCGAAGGCGACTGGTATTACACCGCCAACTGGCCGCACGAACCGGTTGATTTCAGCGGTAAGCGTGTTGGCGTGGTCGGCACGGGTTCGAGTGGTGTGCAGGCCATTCCGGTGATCGCGGAAACCGCGAAAACGCTGAGTGTTTTTCAGCGCACCCCTCAATACAGCTTGCCCGCGCGCAACCGACCGCTCGATCCTGAATACGAGGCGCGCATCAAGTCTGATTATGGCGGTTTTCGGGCCCGCTGTTACCGCAAGCCGCTGGCGATGGACGTACCTTTCAAACCCGGAACGCCTAAGACATTCGACGTTGACGCTAGCGAGCGGCGCGCGCGCTTCGAGGCAGGCTGGGAGCAGGGTGGCTTTTATGTGCCCTTTGCATTTGCCGATTTGACCAATTCAATGGCGGCCAACGAGGAGCTCTCGGCTTACCTGCGCGACAAAATTTCCGAGGTGGTCGACGACCCACAGACTGCGCGCTTACTGACGCCTGATCATGTGTTCAGCTGCAAGCGACCCATCATCGATACCCATTATTTCGAGACCTACAATCAGCCGCACGTCACCCTGGTCGACTGCAGCGCTGGTATCGATGAGATCACGCACGAAGGCATCCGTGTTGGTGACCAGAACCACGAACTCGACGTCATTGTGTTTGCGACCGGTTTCGATGCTATCACCGGCACCCTGAACCGTATCGATATACGTGGACGCAAAGGCCTTAAGTTACGCGACAAATGGGAAGCAGGGCCGGTCACGTATCTCGGCCTGCAATCGTCGGGCTTTCCCAACCTGTTTACAATTTCGGGGCCGGGCAGCCCGTCGGTACTCACCAACATGGTGCCTACCATCGAACAACATGTGAACTGGATTGGTGACAGCCTGGTGCACTTGCGCGACCACAAACTGAATGCCATCGAGGCGACGCCCGAAGCCGAGGTTGACTGGATGGGCCGGGTTCAGGCGCTGGCTGACAGAACCCTTTGGGGGGCCTGTGACAATTGGTATGTCGGTGCCAACGTGCCTGGCAAGCCGCGCGTGTTTCCGCTGTACGTCGATTGGGTGAGCTACATGCAGAAGTGTGAGGAAGTCGTGGCCAACGGTTATGAAGGCTTTTCCTTAAGCTGAGCGCATCTGTGCTGTGCGACACGAGGTACCACGGCCTGGTTTTTGAGACTGCGACAGGCGGACTCGTCGTAGCACTGGCTTTACGACTACACTGAATGCTTCGCCTTTTAGGGGGAGGCAAGCCGTGAGCACACCGATGGCGCCGTCACGGGCGCGCTGGCAGATCATTTTCCTGATCTTTTTCGTGTACGTACTGATGTACATCGATCGCATCAACATTTCGATCGCGGCGAAGTACATCATGCCGGAGTACGGCCTGTCTGATGTCGAATTTGGCGGTATTTTCAGTGCCTTCGTGCTCGGATACGCGCTGGCGCAAATTCCCGGAGGCTGGCTTGGCGACCGGTTCGGGCCGCGGCGGGTGATGGCCTTTGCCATACTGTGGTGGTCGGCCTTTACGGCCGTCACCGCGCTCGCGGGCG
>CAXGUU010000264.1:0-4742 GCA_964012875.1 uncultured bacterium | reverse complement strand
GCGGCTGCAGCCGGCGCCACGACACCGCCGGCCGCGTCGACGGCGCCGTCGCAGATCACCATCCCGGAAGGCATGGTCGCGGTTCGTGCTCCCAACCTCGGGACCTTTTATCGTGCGCCGAAACCAGGAGCGCCGGCCTACGTTGAGGTTGGCCAACAGATCGATGCCGGCACCGAAGTCTGCCTGATAGAAGTTATGAAACTCTTTACCCCGGTCAAGGCGGGGGTAGCCGGTACCGTTCGAGAAGTGTGTGTGGACGATGCCGCCATGGTTGAGTTCGAACAAGTTCTCGTGATCATCGAACCGGCATAATCATGTCTACTTCGATGGGTCCCGTAATTTCATCTGACGCGGCCGGGCGGAGCTTCGGGTGAGCCGATGACGATCCGGCGCGTCCTGGTTGCCAACAGAGGCGAAATCGCGGCTCGCGTCACTCGTGCTGCGCACGCGCTTGGCATCGAAACTGTGCAGGTGGTCTCGGCTGCTGACAAAGACAGCGCCGCGGCGCGCATGGCTGATCGCGTGGTTGTTCTGGGACCGGCGCCATCGAAGCAAAGTTATCTTGATGCCAACATGATTGTGCATGCTGCGCGCGCCACCGGTTGTGATGCGCTGCACCCCGGTTACGGGTTTTTGTCCGAACGCGCTGAACTCGCGCGCCTGTGCGACGACAATGAAGTGGTCTTTGTGGGTCCCGACGCCAAGGTCATTGACGACCTCGGTGACAAGCTCCGGGCCCGCGCGATCGCCGAAGCAGCTGGTGTACCACTGGTACCGGGCACCGACAAAATCGCCAATGTTACCGATGCCAAGAAAGCCGCTGACAAGCTCGGTTACCCCGTCGTCATGAAAGCTTCGGCCGGCGGTGGCGGGCGCGGCATGTTCGTGGCGCGAGACGGCACCGCAATAGAGGGCTCATTCGAGAAAGCGAGCACCGAAGCACTCGAAGCGTTCGGCGACGGTACCTTGTACATGGAACGTTACGTTGAAAACGCGCGCCATGTGGAAGTCCAGGTCGCCGGTGACGGGGCCGGCCGTGTGGTCCACTACGGTGAGCGTGACTGTTCAGTCCAGCGCCGCTACCAGAAGGTTGTCGAAGAAGCGCCCTGTGCGCTGATGCCCGATCACATGCGCCAGGAGCTGCACACCTCGGCCGTCTCCTTGCTGTCATCACTCAAGTACCGTAATGCGGGGACCGTTGAGTTTCTGTACGACGTTGACCGCGAATGCTTTTACTTCATCGAGGTCAACACGCGCATCCAGGTCGAGCACCCGGTCAGTGAGCAGGTGACCGGATGTGATCTGGTGCAAACGCAGTTCCGCATCGCGGGTGGCGAGACCGGTGCGTTGCCACGCCAGGACCAGATTCGACTGAATCGCCATGCGATTGAATGTCGCATCAATGCCGAAGACGCGGCCAACCAGTTCATGCCAAGCCCCGGGCTTATCACACGCTGGTCGCCGCCGTCAGGTGCCGGTATTCGCGTGGACAGTCACTGTGAAAACGGTTATCTGGTCCCGCCGTACTACGATTCCATGATCGGTAAGCTGATCGTGACTGCCGACGATCGCCGGGCCGCGGTCGAGCGTTTATGTGACGCATTGGATGATTTTCATATCGAGGGGCTGGTCACCAACCTGCCCTTGTTGCGTGAAATCGCATGCCACGAAGATTTTCGCACTAATCAATTTCATACCAAATGGCTCGAGCAAACCCTGTTGCCAGCTTTTGAAGCTAAACACTGAGATTTTAGGAGCAGCCGCAATGGCCCATGTCGAATTTCTTGATGAAACCATGCGCGACGGGCAGCAAAGCCTGTGGGGGATGCGTATGCAGGCGGGAATGGCCCTGCCGGTTGCGCCGACCGTCGATCGCACCGGCTATCGCACCATCGATCTGACCGGCTCGTCGATGTTCGAGTGTCTCATCAAGTACTGCTATGAAGATCCCTGGGAAGGTCTCGACTTACTGGTCGCCGCGATGCCGCGAACACGTATTCGTGCCGGCATGCGTTCGAACGCCTCGGTCACCTTTGGGGTCACGCCTGATTCGCTGATGGACGCCTGGATGCGGCAGTTAAACGAGCACGGTTGTCGCAGCTACTGGATTTACGATGTGTTGTTCAACAATGACAAGACCAAGCGCCTGGCGAAACTGGCCAAGGAATACGACTCGGAGATAGCTGGCGCGATCATGTTTACCTTAAGCCCAGTACATACCGATGAGTACTACGCCACGCAGGCGGACGAACTGTCGGAATCGGACGATATCGACACTATCCTCCTGTACGACACTGCCGGCGTACTCGAAAAAGAACGCCTGTCGACCCTGGTGCCGGCCATCAAAGCCAAGGCCCGCGGTAAGCCAATTGAGTTTCACTCCAACAACCTTCTGGGCCAGTCGGCCAAGGCCTACCTCGATGCAATTGATCTCGGCGTCAGCATTCTGCACACCGCGGTGCGGCCGATGGCGAACGGTCCGTCGGTGCCGTCTGTTGAGATCATGTCGCGTAATGTTGAGCTCCTAGGCCACACCCATGATCTGGATACGTCGCTGTTCGCACCGGTCGCTGATCACTTTGAGAAAGTTGGCACGGCGGCCGGTTTTCTGGTCAATCAGTACGCGGAGTATGACGTCATGTCAATCGAGCACCAGGTGCCGGGTGGCATGGTCGGTACTTTGAAGGCGCAACTGGTACAGCATGGCATGAGTGAGCGACTCGACGACGTGTTGGCAGAGACGGCGGTTGTTCGACGAGAACTCGGTTATCCGGGTATGGCGACTCCGTTCAGCCAGCTGGTCGGCACGCAGGCGGTGTTGAACATCATCACCGGCAAGCGCTACTCCTCAATTCCGGACGAAGTCATTCAGTATGCTGCCGGCTTTTACGGCGAACCCGCAGGGCCGGTTGATCCCAACATCATGGACCAGATCATGTCATCGCCACGAGCCAAGGAGGTGGTCGCAAATCCGCCGCCACAACCGTCGATTGAAGCACTGCGCAAGGAGTATGGTGTCGACAACGATGACGATCTCATTTTGAATGCACTGGTCGCAGGCGAAGGGCTTGATCGTATGCGTCAGTCAGGGCCGGTCAGGCAAACCTACCCTTACCTCTCATCGCCCGAACTGGATCAGGTTTCGAGGCTGATGCAAGTCGCGACTTCGCCAGTGGTTCAAATCAAGTCAGCCGAGTTCGAACTGAGTCTGCGCAAGTCATCATGACGGCGCGGCGGGCCGTTATCGTCGACATCGTCCGCTCGCCGTTCGGGCGCGGGCGGGAAACGGGCGCGCTGGCAAAACTACACCCGGTCAATCTCTACGCACATGTGCTTGAGCGTCTGGTCGCGCGGACCGGCATTGACCCTGTCGAAGTTGAAGATTTGATCACCGGTTGTGTCATCCAGGTCGCCGAACAGGCCGGTAATATTGGTCGGCAGGCGGTGCTTGCTGCCGGTTTCCCCGAATCGGTGCCGGCAGTCACGCTTGACCGCAAATGTGGCTCGGCCCAACAGGCAATGGATTTCGCGGCGCAGGGTGTGATCGCTGGTGCCTACGATGTCGTCATCGCCGGCGGTGTCGAAATGATGAGTCTGGTTCCAATGCGGGTCAATCGCATGGGGAAGGATAACGAAGGCAGCCGTTTTCACCAACGTTACCCAGACGGTATGATTCGGCAGGGTATCTCGGCAGAGCTGATTGCCGATCGCTGGGACCTCGATCGTGAATCCCTGGATCGCTTTTCTCTGCGTTCGCATCTGCGTGCGGCCGCCGACAGCAGCAACCCGGATATTGAAGCCATCGACGCAGAGAATAACGATGGCGAAACCGTCCGGGTTGCTGCCGACGAGGGGGTTCGCCCGGGCTCGACGCTTGAAAAACTTTCGAACCTGAAAGCCGCGTTCGAAAACGACGAAATGAAGGCCCGCTATCCCGCTCTCAATTGGACAGTCACAGCCGGTAATGCCAGTCAGGTCACCGATGGCGCGAGCGCGATGCTAATTTGCGAAGAAAAGGTCGCTGAACGATTAGGCCTAGTACCCCGCGCCGCGATCACGCATTTTGCCGTCTCCGGCGATGATCCGATCATGATGCTGACAGCGATTATTCCGGCTACGCGGAAGATCCTGAAGCGTGCTGGTCTGACGCTTGGCGACATTGACGCTTATGAAGTCAACGAAGCCTTCGCCTCTGTACCGCTCGCATGGCAGAGAGAACTGGATGCCGATCCGGACAAGCTCAATGTCTTTGGCGGCGCCATCGCGATTGGTCACCCGGTCGGTGCATCCGGCGGTCGGTTGGTTGCCAACCTGGTGCGCGTGCTGGAACAGAATCGGGGTAAGCGCGGACTCGTCACCATGTGCGAGTCTGGTGGCATGGCTAACGCCACATTAATCGAGCGTTTGTAGCGCGCTTAAAAATTTTGAGGGCAGCGAAATGGCAGGACGGGTAGAAGACAAGGTCACAATCATTACCGGCGCAGGTTCCGGCATCGGTGAAGCCTGCATGGAATTGTTTGCTGCCGAGGGTGCCACGGTCGTTGGCTGCGGGCGTCGCCAAAATGTGCTGGACGACGTCCTTGGCAAAGTTACCGCCGCCGGCGGTAAGGGCATGGTGGTCTCCGCCGATCTCGCGATGCAGGAACAGGCGCAGCACGTCATTGACGAGACGGTGAAAGCCTATGGCCGCGTCGACATCCTGGTTCACGCTGCGAGCGTGGGATGGAGCTGGAGCCACGTCA
>CAXGUU010000263.1:0-4766 GCA_964012875.1 uncultured bacterium | reverse complement strand
TGCGGGATTGCGAAAACCGGTACCCAGCACGATCGTACCCAGTTCGACGCGCGTGGTGATGGCCGCGAGGGCGCTCAACAGTGTCCATGCTTCCCAGTAGCCACGCGGCGAGTCTTCGCCTTCGAGCAAGTAGAGAAAATGATCGACCAGCCAGATGGAGGCGAAACCCGACTCTTCTGCGAGCCGTGTCATCGCTGCCATGTCGCTATAGCGCCGCGTACCTGGCCCGCGCATGCCGTCGCCCTGCGGCATCATCAGCCCGACCTTCATCATGTTCGGATTAATACCTTCTGTTTCGCTCACAAGCGTCCCCGTCGGTTTATTGTTTGTGTTGGTGGCGCCAGAAATGGCTGTCAACAGCGCTGCGTAGACTACTGCGGATCGAGCAAGTAGTTATCACCCTCGCGCATGTTTTCCTCTAGCCACGTCGCAGCATTCGGCACGGTCGGTTGAAGCATCGGTAGCTCGCCGCGCTCTTGCGCAATCTTTGCACGCAGTTTCTCCGTGCCGGCTTCGTCGAGTTCGAACGTTGCAGGATCGAGCACTACACCGTACACATCACGCGCCGTCTCGACACTAATGATCTCGTCGCGCACATGTTCGCAGACTTTTTTTGCGGGACGCTCCAACGGATCGCCAAAACCGCCGCCGCCGGAGGACACACCCACCCAGGTCTGCCCGACATCGATGCGCATGTAACCTTTGGCCGAACAATAATCGCGGTGCCCGGTGTTGAGCGTTTCGCGGTAGTTGCCGCCACCGATTCCATAGGTACCTCCGAATGCGCCGAACGGCGGGTTCGCAGCGCCGTCGCCTGAGCCGAAGCAATCCATTGGCGTTCTGTACGGCCGCACGACAACGCGGATTCCGGCACCGCCCATGGTTTTACCCTGCCCCATCGAATCGGTCTCAATCTGATTGTAGTCGACCATAAACGGATAGAGCAGCTCACACATCTCGGTGCTCGCGATCTTCAAGCCACCGAGTGCGGACGAAAGCATGATCAAAGGCCAGCCGTCGGCGTTCATGGACGCGCCACCGCCCGAAGCACCGTTAAAGAACACGGCGGCCCATTGCGCGGGCTCCTCGCCCCGGTCGTCAACGCCAGAGACCGAAGGTACGCACTGAAAGCCGGCATAGCCCGCCGACGAGCGTTCAGGCGTCGCTTGTGTCAGTGCTTTCCACACCGCTTCCTGCTCTTGGGTTGCGGGACACAAGGTTGCCATCGCGGTGGCAGCGGGATATTTCGCCAACACAATCGAGCCTTCGGGTGCTTCACAGGTGATGTGCCGCAGGCAACCGTCGTTGTGCGGGATGTCAGGGTCGATGGCGCACATGATAGGAATGCCGGCCGACGCCTCCATCACGCCGCGCGTACCGTTCGCGCCCCCCGCGCCCTGCGGCGAGCTACCCGAATAATCGACGTGCACATGGTCGTCTTTGATCGTCACTTCCGCGCGTACCGTTAGACCGGTATCGCCCATCCCGTCGGAGTCGATCCACGATTCACCGACATAAGTGCCATCAGGAATCTTCCGAATATCGCGGGCTGCACGCCGATCCGCATAGTCAAGCATCGCCTCGATGTAAAGAGACAGATCTTCGGCACCATACTCATCGACGAGCTCGATCATGCGACGCTTGCCGATCCAGATTGAGCCGAGCTGCGCCATCAGGTCACCGTACAACATGTCGCGGTAACGGACGTTCGCGAGGTACATGTTGATCACGTCCTGGCACGGTTCGCCCTTCTCGTAAAATTTGATCGGCGGTAGCTGCAGCGCTTCTTGCCAGACATCTTTCGCGCTCGGCGCGATACTGGTCGGCTCGTAAGCGCCGCAATCAAGCTGATGGCCTTTCGTCACCGACCAAAAAAGGTGTTCGCCCTGGTAGAACACCGGGCACGCGGTGACGAAATCGCCAACGTGGGTGTTACCGCTGTAGGGATCATTACTGACGATGACATCACCGTCGTAAACGTTGCCATCAAAAGCGTCAACGATCGACTTCAGGATCAAATGCAGTGAATTGGTGTGGATGGGTAGCGCGTCCATCATGCAGACCTGGCGCGCGTTCACATCGTAGATGGCACAGGAGAAATCGCGCGACAACGCCAGTATCGACGTCCATGACGTGTGCTCGAGGGTGAGGGTCATCTCCCTGGCGATGGTGTTGAAGCGGTTCAGGATGACCGAGAAGGTGATCGGGTCCATGTTCTCGTCGGTAAAGAATGGGATGCTGCCTTGTTGATTTTCAACAGCACTATCGGATTGCACTGAACTCACCAAGAATTCCTCCATTGACTCCTACCGCCTGACACCATACCACTACGGCATCGGGATGCCGCCGCAATCATAGTCCGCCGCGCGTGGTAATAGGCCACAGACCACGTTTCTGTAAACGTGGTCTGTGGCCTATTTCGGACCAGCGGCTACAACGGACTGCTCTTCCCGTCCTGCAGTAGATTTTCCTGATCCCGTCCTTTCACCCAGCCGAGACTCGGACCGCTGCGATAACCGATGATCCGCTGCCCCTCGTGCGAAAGCTTTGCGGCGACGTCAGGTGGCACAGCGATGTACTGGTTCTCTTCCTGCCGCGCCCAGTCCGCGATGTAGGATGCAAAAAATGCGCGCCGGCCATCGTCCGCCTCACTCGCGCCGGCACCGTGCAGGGTCCTCGACAGCCACGCGACCGCGGAGCCTTTCGGCATCTGGGCCGATGTGACCTCGTCCGGCTGCGCGATCCGATGCTCGGGCCAGTGGTTGCTGCCCGGTACAACGCGCGTCGCACCGTTGTCGAATCGGAAATCGGAGCCCGCCCAGTTCACCGACAGGTCGAATTCGCGGATCTGCGGTAGATGGTCAACCCAGGGTTGGTAGATTGCGGTCTCGCGATGCAGAACCTGGTTCCCGCTGCCGTGGCCGACCTCGAGCATGACCGTGGCACCGAGATTGTAGTGGTGACAGTACGGCCCTGCGTCACCTGCTCCATGCGCGATCAACTGCTGGCCGCCGTGGCCGTCTTCGACGACCTCGAGGCGGCGAAAACTGGTGTACGGCCACTCACCATAAGCATCAGGCCGGTTCGCCTCGGGTGACATCGGTGCGTAGGGCTTCAGGATCGCATCGGCGAGCTCGAGCATCTTCGGATGGAGCACGAGCTGCTCGACGTAGGTCGGACTGATCCCGGCGAGACCGCCAATGGTCTTGTTCCCTTCCGGCCAGAGGATGTCGCCCCCGGCCGCGCGTTCGTGCTCGGCGCTGTTCCGGAGGATCTCGTCGTAGACCTCGTCCATCAGCTCCGGCGGCGCAAGATTCAGCATGATGACCCCGCCGTCGCGGTTCAGCGCCTCGACGATGTCGTCGATCGCCGCACCGGCCTCGAAACTCTCAAGCAACTTCGCCATCGCTCTCATCCTCCACTACAGTCGTCGTTGCAGGATCTTAACGCTATCACAGCCGCTGGTGCATGAACCATTGGTCGGAGACACGCCGGGACCGCGCGGAAAAAAATGGGAGACGGGTTATCGGACATAGAATCCAAACGGACCACTGCGGCACCGGAACATGAATTCGTGTATCTTTGCCGCGCCCAACCGAATGCCCGTTTCGATTTAACCTAGGCATCCGTGCAGCCCGTTGTTCGGGTGTTCGTGCCCGGTGCCGGAGATTGTTCAAGTGAAAGTCGCTGCACGACCGCTGGTCGCGCTTGTCATCATGTCGCTCATGTGGGGCTATGGATGGGTGTCGATGAAAATCGGCTTGCTCGACGCCGAGCCATTTACCTTCACGGCTTTGCGCATGAGCTTGAGCGCACTGGTCCTGCTGCTCGCACTGCCGCTCAGTGGTCGACGTTTTCTACCAACCCGCATACCCGAGTTGCTCAAACTAGGACTCGTGCAAACGACGCTGTTGTTCACCCTGTCGACCCTCGCAGTGCACGAAGGGAGTGCCGGCCGGGTCGCGTTCCTGGTTTACACCATGCCGTTTTTTACCCTGGCCATGGCGTGGCCAATTCTCGGCGAGCGCATCAGCGGCTTGCAATGGCCCGCCGTCGCGCTCGCGCTGATCGGCATCGCGGCGATCATCCAGCCCTGGCAGCTCGGCGGCGATATTTATGGCAACGCCCTGGCCATTGGCGCCGGCGCGACATGGGCCTTGGGAGCGATCATGATCAAACAACTGCAGCAGCGGGCGCCCATGGATTTCATCTCCATGACGGCCTGGCAAATGGGTTTTGGCTGTCTTCCGTTGATTGCGATCGCGGCTGTGATTCCTGAGGCCCCCATCGTGTGGAGCGGCCGCTTCATTGGCAATCTCATCCTGCTAACGGTGTTTATCAGCGGTATGGGATGGGCCTTGTGGGTCTACGCGCTTAATAACCTGAGTGCCGGTACAGCGAGTCTCGCCACCCTGGCTGCGCCCGTAGTCGCCATTTTTGCGTCGTCCTATCATTTTGGCGAGCAGCCGACGAACGCCGAACTGATGGGCATGTTGCTAATTACAGTCGCGCTGCTGGTGCTCAGCCTGAACGGCATGCGCGCGCTAAAACGGACACCGGTAACGGCAGGAGAATACTGATGCAATCCCAGCCTGAAATAGAGTCTGAACTCAAATCGCTGTTGGGCCAGGTCGCCGATGTCATCCCCGAAACAATGGCCGGCTTCGGAAAACTCCAGCAAGCCACATTCACCGATGGCGCGCTTGATGTGCGCACCAAGGAACTCATTGCCTTGGGTATCGCCATCGGCGGCGCCTGCGACGGCT
>CAXGUU010000262.1:0-4776 GCA_964012875.1 uncultured bacterium | reverse complement strand
GAACGGCTCGCGGATCGAATCGCGCGAAGTGACGACGACAAAATCCTTGCCGCCAGGATGAGCTTTAATCTCGAATTTGAGTTGGTAGAGGGCCGAAATGAAATTGACACCTGCACGCTCGAACTGCTCCTGAGACGCAAGAGTGATATTCAGGGAATCGAAATCTTCCACTGTGGCACCCAAAATCTCAATGCGCCCCTCAAAGGCCTCATTCAGGTACGAATTCGACTGTAGCGGGCCCAAGCCCAAGGCAAATACAGCTGGGCCGCCGAACAGGCCTAAGATCAGGGCGACGGCTAGGCTACGAAGCATCACGTCAATTCCTCAAAAACGGTTCGCGTATGGTGATTCTGCCAATGCACGGGGAAGGCTTGCGTCGCGAGCCGGCATAAGCAGCCCACAGGCGTCCCCCTAAACCTACGAATATTCTTTATAAATTGGGAATAACTGTAGCTTATAAATAACTTTTTACCAAAATTTCGGCGATTTGGACACTGTTCAGCGCGGCACCCTTACGAACGTTGTCGGCCACGACCCAGAGGTTAATTCCGCAGGGATGGGAGATGTCCTCACGAATTCGGCCAACATAGACCGGGTCGGCGCCCGCCCCTTCGCCGACTGCCGTCGGATAACCGCCATCGGCGCGCTCGTCGAGCAGACTCACCCCAGCTGCTTCTGAAAGCAGCTGACGTACGTCTTCGGCGCTTATTTTTTCTTTAGTTTCAAGATGTACTGCTTCACTGTGGCCGTAAAAAACCGGCACGCGGACACAGGTCGCATTGACCCCGATTTGGGCGTCGCCCATGATTTTCTGGGTTTCCCACACCATCTTCATTTCTTCTTTGGTGTACCCATTGTCCTGAAAGACATCGATGTGGGGGAGACAGTTAAACGCTATCTGCTTGGGATATACCTGCGGCTCAACGTCCCGCCCGTTGAGCAAATCTGCCGTTTGCTTAGCCAATTCCTCGATCGCGTCCTTGCCGGTGCCCGACACTGCCTGATACGTAGACACATTGATACGGTCTATCCCGACGGCGTCGTAAATCGGTTTCAACGCGACCACCATCTGGATCGTCGAGCAGTTCGGATTCGCAATGATGTTGCGCCGCGTGTATCCCGCCACGGCATCTGGATTGACCTCCGGCACAACCAGAGGGATATCCTCGTCGTAGCGAAATTGGGAGGTGTTATCGATGACCACGCACCCGGCGGCGGCGGCGCGCGGTGCATGAATCTTCGAAATCGCCGCACCCGGCGAAAACAGGCTGATATCGATGTCGGAGAAATCGAATTCGTCCAGATCTTCAACCACCAAATACCGATCCCCGAAGGCAACTCGCTTCCCTGCTGAGCGTGAACTCGCGACCGCGTGCACCCGGCCGACGGGAAGGTTCCGCTGGTGTAGGATTTCAAGCATCGTCTCGCCCACGGCACCGGTGGCGCCAACGACGGCGACGTTAAAAGTTTCTGCCATTGCGCCTGTCCTCTCAAGCCACGTCGAGGGCGGCGATGACCGCATCAGTCATTTCGACCGTACCGATGGCTCCACCGCCAGCTGCGATGTCTGCCGTACGGCTGCCAGAGGCAAGAACGCGGGCCACCGCCTGATCGATACGGTCGGCCATTTCACTTTCATTCAACGTATAGCGCAGCATCATGCCAGCGGACAGAATCGTGGCGAGCGGATTGGCAACATTCTGCCCGGCGATGTCCGGCGCGGAGCCGTGCACCGGCTCGAACAATCCCTTGTCATCAGCATTCAAAGACGCTGACGGCAACATCCCAATTGAGCCCGTCAGCATAGCGGCCAGGTCCGACAGGATGTCTCCGAACATATTGGTCGTGACGATGACGTCGAACTGCTTGGGCGCACGTACCAGCTGCATCGCCGCGTTGTCGACATATAAGTGCTCCAATTCAACACCTGGGTAATCGGAACTTAACTCGGTCACTATATCCCGCCACATCTCCGTGACTTCCAGAACGTTGGCCTTATCGACAGAACATAGTCGGCAATTGCGTTTCGCGGCGATTTCGAAACCCAAGCGGGCGATACGCGTGACCTCGTCCTCGTGATAAACGAGGCTGTTATAGCCCCGCCGTTGACCTGTTTCATCGACTTCGACACCGCGAGGCTCGCCAAAGTAGATGCCGCCCGTCAGCTCACGGATAATCATGAGGTCGAGGCCGGAAACCACATCCGGTTTCAGCGTGGACGCCTCGGCCAGCGCTGGAAACAATACTGCGGGTCGAAGATTACAGAACAAATCGAGCTCGCGTCGCAACCGAAGCAGTCCGCGCTCGGGCCTGATGGAGCGCTCAACTTTGTCCCATTTGGGGCCGCCGACGGCCCCCATCAGAATAGCGTCCGACGCGCGTGCTAGCTCTAGGGTCGAGTCGGGCAGGGCTGTACCGAACTCGTCGATCGCGCAGCCCCCCATAAGTGCGTGCTCGAGCTCACATGCGAACCCGAAACGCTCTTGAAGCGCAGCGATGACTCGTTCGGCCGAGATCACGATCTCCGGACCGATGCCATCGCCCGGTAACAACAGGATTTTGTGAGACATGGGTAATCCCGCCTGAAAAAAGGAGCGCAAGAATACAGCAATCCCAGCAGTCGCGACAGATAAAAAGTCTTGATTACCGTCGCACGGCAGGAGTTTTCGATATACTCGCGCGCTCCTAATTGTCAGCGCACAGGTCTCATGAATCGCGGCCTCGAAAAACTACAGCCTTATCCTTTCGAGCGCCTGAAAGGAATCCGCGACGAAGTCGCGCCGGCGCGGGACCTGCCATTGATCAACCTATCGATTGGTGAGCCGCAGCACCCGACACCGGATTGCATTGTCGACGCGCTCATCGACGCGCTTGGCGGTACGGCCAAGTACCCGGCGACACGCGGATTGCCGGAATTGCGCGAAGCCATTTGCAGCTGGCTCGGACGACGTTTCAGGCTGCCGAGCGGTTTACTTGATCCCGACCGCCATGTACTGCCCGTCAATGGCACGCGAGAAGCCTTATTCTCAATTGCACAATCGGTCATCGACAGCAGCTGCGATGCGACTGTCGCTATGCCGAACCCGTTCTACCAAATCTACGAAGGCGCGACCCTGCTTGCTGGCGCACAGCCCTATTATCTTCCGATTGCGGACGACGACTCATCGACACACGACTGGCGTGCAATAAACGAAGCCGACTGGGCGCGCATGCAAATGGTTTACGTGTGCTCGCCGGCGAATCCGTCCGGCAGCGTGATGACTGCGGAAGACTACGAGTTCCTGCTCGAACGCGCCGACCAGCATGATTTCATAGTCGTTGCCGACGAGTGCTACAGCGAGCTCTACTTCGATGAAACGAAACCACCGCTAGGGTTCCTGCAATGGTGCGCACAAACCGGCAGGGATGATTTCTCTCGCTGTGTCGTCATGCACAGCCTGTCAAAGCGTTCCAACGCACCGGGTTTGCGATCCGGGTTCGTTGCCGGCGACGCCGGGATCCTGTCGGATTTCTTCCGTTACCGGACCTATCAGGGCGGCGCGATGCCCATCCACGTCCAGCATGCGAGCATCGCCGCATGGTCCGACGAGTCTCACGTGGAGGCGAATCGCGCAGCTTACCGGGAAAAATTCGAAGTTTTTATCAATGCGATGGACGGACTATGGGACCTGAGACCGCCCGAGGCCGGGTTCTATTTGTGGCCTGACATCGGCTCTGATGATGTCGACGCATGCCGACGCCTGCTCGGTGAACGGGCAGTGCTCGTATTGCCCGGTCGATTCCTCGGGCGGGACGCCGCAACGGGCAATCCGGGCGCATCGCATCTGCGTATCGCGCTGGTAGCACCCCCCCAACTCTGCGAGCAAGCAGGACAACGAATTCGAACACTATTTGGATAAAAAAAATAGGAGCAGGCTCTGATGAGCGACTTAGCCAAGACGATTGATGCGGCCTTCGACGACCGTACCAATTTTGATGCCAGTAACGCAGGACCGGAGGTGCGAGACGCAGTCAATGAATGTCTCGGCCGCCTCGACGACGGCTCACTTCGAGTGGCCGAACCTAAAGGCGATGGCTGGAAGGTAAACGAGTGGGCCAAAAAAGCTGTACTGCTGTCGTTCAAGCTTAATGACAATAAAGTCATGTCTGGAAGCCCCACTGATTACTTCGACAAAGTCGACCTCAAGTTCTCAGGCCTGTCGCAGCAGGAATTCGAAGCGATCGGTGCACGGGTGGTGCCCCCCGCAACGGTTCGACGCGGGTGCTATATAGCATCTAACGTCGTGCTGATGCCAAGCTATGTCAACATTGGCGCTTACGTTGATTCCGGGACCATGGTCGACACCTGGGCAACAGTCGGTTCGTGCGCGCAGATCGGGAAGAACGTCCACCTGTCCGGTGGTGTTGGCATTGGCGGCGTGCTGGAACCCCTGCAGGCCGCACCAACTATCATCGAGGACGACTGTTTCATCGGTGCGCGCTCAGAAATTGTCGAAGGCGTGATCGTTGGTAAGGGTTCCGTGATATCGATGGGCGTCTACATCGGCCAGAGTACAAAAATCTACGACCGCGACACGGGCAAGATTACGCACGGCGCAATTCCGCCTGGTTCCGTAGTCGTGTCAGGCAATCTGCCCGCCGACGACGGATCTCATAGTCTTTACTGCGCAGTTATCGTAAAGAAGGTGGACGAAAAGACCCGCAGCAAAGTGGGCATCAACGAGCTGTTGCGCGACGTTTAGCTCAATTGGCGCCGCCGCTTCACGCGGCGGCGTC
>CAXGUU010000261.1:0-4778 GCA_964012875.1 uncultured bacterium | reverse complement strand
CCTCATAGGCATTGCGCCCAACATTGTCGCGCGCGACTCCGACTGCGAGCGGATCGATATCGACGGCATATATCGGCGCCGCCCCGAGGTTGGCGGCCGCAATGGCGAGTATGGCCGAGCCGCAACCGAAATCGATCACGGTCTGGCCCGCGAACGAGCCGCACCCGCCCAGCCAGTCAAGACACAGCGCGGTTGATGCATGGGTACCGGTACCAAACGCCTGGCCGGGATCGATTTCGATGACATGCTTCGCAGCTGCCGGCGGTTCAAGCCAGCTCGGACAAACACACAATCCGCCGGCGAAGGTTTCAACCTGCCAGTTTTCTTTCCAGGCACTGCCCCAATCCTGCTCGGAAAGCGGCGCGAGAGTGAGACCTTCGCCGATACCCGCCGCGGCGAGACGTTGCCGGCTTTGCTCGGCCAGACGTTCGTCCGCGTACAGGGCGGTCACTCGAAAGGTCGACCATTCGGCGGTGTTGTACCGGCCGGGCTCGTCAAAGATTTTCCGATCGCCGTCACTTTGGGTGATCGCGAGCGCGCCCGTGTCCTCGAGCATCGACTCAAGCTGCGCCCAGTCGGCCGCGGCAATCTTCAAGTTGAGTTCAAACACCAGCCCGCTTCAGTGCCACCACTGTTGAACCTTTCATGCGCGACAGTGCGTGCTGACGGCGCAGTCGTTTGCAAGACCTGACCCTAAATCAGACCGAGTCGCCGCTCGAGGTAATGAATATCGGTACCGCCCGCCCGGAACGCCGCGTCTGACACCAGGTCGATGTGCAACGGAATGTTGGTGTCGATACCTTCGATGACGAGTTCAGTCAATGCGTTTTCACTGCGTGCGATGGCGGCATCGCGTGTTTCACCGTGACAGATGAGCTTGCCTATCAACGAATCGTAGTAGGGCGGTACGACATAACCACCATAAATGTGTGAATCGATTCTGACCCCGGGACCACCGGCGGGATGGTAAACGGTGATCTGGCCGGGCGAGGGCCGGAAGGTGTAGGCGTCTTCAGCATTGAGGCGGCACTCGATGGCGTGGCCGGTGAGCGTTACGTCTTCCTGCTTAATCGTGAGTTCCTCGCCAGCGGCAACGCGCAACTGCTGTTTGACCAGGTCGATACCGGTCACCATCTCGGTCACAGGATGTTCGACCTGGATGCGGGTATTCATTTCAATGAAATAAAACTCGCCGTCCTCGTAAAGGAACTCAAAGGTACCGGCACCGCGATAGCCGATACGCTGGCAGGCCGCCACGCACAAGCCACCCATGCGTTGTCGGGTCGCTTCATCAATACCCGGCGCTGGTGCTTCTTCAATGATCTTCTGGTGGCGCCGCTGCATGGAACAATCGCGCTCCCCCAGGTGGATGACGTTTCCGTGGTTATCGGCCAATACCTGAAACTCAATGTGGCGCGGATGCTCGAGAAACTTTTCAAGATAAACGGCGTCGTTCTGGAACGCAGTCTGTGCCTCGGCCCGGGTCAGCTGCACCGCATGGCGCAGGTTGGCTTCGCCGTAGACCACACGCATACCGCGGCCGCCGCCGCCGCCCGAGGCCTTGATGATGACGGGGTAACCGATGGCCCTGGCCAGTGCGCTGTTTTCCGCCGCGTCATCGCCGAGCGGTTTACCAGAGCCCGGGACGCAGGGCACGCCGGCTGCCTTCATGGCCTCGATAGCCGACAGCTTGTCGCCCATCAGGCGCATCGTCTCCGCTTTTGGACCGATAAAAACGAAACCACTCTTCTCGACTCGCTCGCCAAAGTCCGGGTTCTCCGACAAAAAACCGTAGCCCGGATGAATGGCCACGGCATCAACCACTTCGGCCGCAGCGATCACCGCAGGAATATTGAGGTAACTCTCAGCCGGACTCGGTGGGCCGATGCAGACCGATTCGTCGGCGAGACGCACGTGTTTCAAATCACGATCGGCGGCTGAATGAACGGCAACGGTTTTAATACCGAGCTCGCGGCAGGCGCGCAATACTCGCAGGGCAATCTCGCCACGATTGGCAATGACGACTTTATCGAACATCGGGTGCTATCTGCCTTGGGGAAGCTCTGAATAAGTCCGGGTCGAACAGGCTGTGTTCCAAATGCGCGACGACAAGGCGCGAAGCGCAGGTAATAGCGGGGCTATTGCGAAGGTTCACAACGGCGTGTTCGCGCATGTGGCGCGCAAGATGTCGAGTCATGACTTGTTTAGGGCGTCCCTAGGAAATGATGAACAGCGGTTGCTCGAATTCCACGGGGTGGCCGTTCTCAACCAGAATCGCGGTGACGGTCCCCGAAACTTCGGCTTCGATCGGGTTCATGATTTTCATCGCCTCGACGATGCAAAGCGTGTCGCCTTCCTTGACGCTCTGACCGTTGCTGACAAAAGGCGCGGCATCAGGCGACGGTGCCGAATAATAAGTGCCGACCATGGGTGACTTGACGGTCGTACCCTCGGGCGGCGACGGTGCTACATCGCGCGCCGCGGCTGCAGGCTCCGCTGGTGCGGCGGGCGCCGGCGCAGCGACCGGCATAACGGGCGCAGCCATCGCCGTTGCGCCTCGCGAGATGCGAACCGATTCCTCGCCTTCGCGAATTTCGATCTCAGCGACGCCGGATTCTTCCAGCAACTCGATCAGTTTTTTGACTTTTCTTATGTCCAATTCTGTTCCCCTGTCCGGACGCCTCTGAGCCGCGGCGACTTAATCACCGATCTGCGTACGGCATCGCTGTGTCTGTGCTTAAGCGGGCTTCGTCGCTTCCAGCCATTTCAGGGCCGCGGCAAGCGCCAGCTCGTAACCCTGTGTACCGAGGCCCGATATCACGCCTACGGCAATATCCGATAAGTACGACTGGTGCCGAAATGACTCGCGTGCAAACACGTTCGAGATATGCACTTCGATAAACGGAATACCAACGCTTAAAAATGCATCCCTGAGCGCAATACTAGTATGGGTGTAGGCCCCGGGATTGATAATGATGAAATCGATTTTGTTGTCCCGCGACTGCTGTACAAGGCTCACGAGCTCGTCTTCGGCATTGCTCTGATAACAGGTTGCGGTCGCACCGACGGCATAGGCCGCCTCTAATAGGCCCGATTCAATATCTTTAAGCGTCTGCGCGCCGTAAATATCAGGCTCACGCCGGCCCAGCATGTTCAGGTTCGGACCATTGATAAGCGCCAGATTGGCCACTACGGGGTCCCTCTTGCAGTTTTGCGATAGATGACGAGTTTAGCACATATGCCGACTAATTTGCGGCTGATTAGCCGATTTTAGCAGCAGGTTGAGCGCTAGCATCGGACCGGCCCGCACCGGCCGAAGTGGCTCGCAGAGCGGCCGGGCAGTGGCGCCCAAGAATGAACGCCAAGGTTCAAAAAAAACCGCTACTCGGCCTTCAGCTGCGCGCCTAAGAATGCTTCAGCGTCAGCGGCTTCCCATTCGCCTTGGTGGGTATAGACCACCTCGCCGCGAGCATCGAGCACCGCCGTATAGGGCAGACCGCCGATCGCATTGCCCAGGGTCTGCATGAACTTCACCACATTCTGATCGCCAACAACGACCGGATAGTTAATGCCCTTGTTCGCGACAAACGGTTTCACCACTTCCGATTTATCGAGCGCGATGCCGACGAAACTTAAGCCCGCCGCTTCAAACCGCGTCTGCAAATCGATAAAAGCCGGAATCTCCCGCAGGCAGGGCGGGCACCAGGTGGCCCAGAAATTGAGCACCGTCACTTCGCCTCGCCATTGCTTCAGCGCCTGGCGCTGACCGTCAAGGTCAACGAACGACCAGTCAAGCAGGGCGCCGGGTTCCGCAGTCGTGGGGGAGGCAGTCGCGGTCGGTAGCACCGGCGCGATGGGGGTGGCTTGGTCAACAGCGACTTCAGGCGCGCTGAACACCCGGTGGGTCACATATCCCGCAGTACCCGCAATCAGGGCAAGCGCCACCAGTACCAGGGGATAGACTCGCATCAGGGCGCGGCGGCGACGAAGTCGAGCAGCGCGACGAAGTCCTCGGCGTCAGCGAATCCGATCAGGCGGGCCTGACGAACTTCTTCGACACCACGGAAAAACAGCACGGCCGGCGGCCCAAACAATTCGTATTGCGCGAGCACGCTGCGGTCGATGTCATCGTCAGCGGTCACGTCCGCGCGTAGCAAACGCATGTGCTGTAAGCGCGCGCGCACGGCAGGGTCGGCAAACGTTTCCCGCTCCAGGTGTTTACACTCAATGCACCAGTCGGCGTAGACATCAAGCAACACGGACTCGTTGTTGCTTGCCGCTGCGGTCAGCTCCGATTCGATCTGATCGAGACTTTTTACGGCGCGAAAGGCCGACATGACCGAAGCTTTACCGGCGTTGCCGCCGCCGGTCAGGGGCGCCAGTGGTGCCAGCGGATCTCGGCCGCCGGCCGCTGCGCCAACCACCAGTACGCCACCATAGACTAGGAAAAGCAGGCCCAGTGCCTGGGCCAGCCGCGCCGGCGAGCGGGCGTCGTGGGCGAGGCGGTTGAGCGCGCCCAAAAATACCGCGCTGCCGATTAGCAGGACAGCCCACAACATCAAGGCCGCGGGACCCGGGACAATGCGTTCCAGGAACCACACCGCGACGCCCAGGAAAATCACGCCGAAAACCTGTTTGACCCGCACCATCCACGCGCCAGCCCTGGGCAACAGTGCGCCAGCCGATGTGCCGACCGCGATCAAGGGCAGCCCCATGCCGATGCCGAGCGCAAACAAGGCCGCGCCGCCAATGACCGGCGAGCCGGTCTGACCGAGATA
>CAXGUU010000260.1:0-4813 GCA_964012875.1 uncultured bacterium | reverse complement strand
GCCCGGCAGCGCTGGGTAGTAAAGACCAACAGCCAGCGGCTTACAGCCCACGTACGGGCCTGTTCTACGTGCCGACGAACCACGTCTGCATGAACTACGAGCCTGTGTCCGGTGGTGAATACGTTGCTGGTCAGCCGTACGTGAATGCTGTGCTCAGCATGTTCCCGGCTGGTCGCGTCTCGCCCGGTGCCGAGTTTGGCAACAATGCCGACAACAACAACCTGGGTAACTTCATTGCCTGGGATGCTGACAAGGGCAAAATTGTCTGGTCGATTCCGGAGCGTTTCTCGGTCTGGAGTGGTGCACTGGCAACTGCTGGTGATATCGTCTTTTACGGTACGCTGGGTGGTTACCTGAAAGCGATTGACGCCAAGAGCGGCAAGCTGCTTTGGAAGTTCAAAACACCTTCCGGCATCATCGGCAACGTCAACACCTGGGGCCACGGCGGCAAACAGTACGTCGGCATCCTTTCGGGTGTTGGTGGCTGGGCCGGTATCGGCATGGCCGCAGGGCTCATCAACGACACAGACGGTCTCGGCGCTGTCGGCGCTTACAAAGGCCTAGGCAGCTACACCCGTCTCGGCGGCGTTCTCAGCGTATTCAGCCTGCCGTAGTCGACCATCGTTGACAGGCAGAACTAATTAAAAAGAATCAGTCGTAGCTGGCACGACTAGGCTAAACCCGGCTTCCGAGAGGAGGTCGGGTTTTTTTTCGTCCCTGCTTTTGGCAACTGCGTAGCGAGCGCATGGAGCTATCTGTATGAATCAGTGGAAACGAGAAGTGGCGCTTAATCTTCGGCACATCCTCTTTACGCTTTTGATGATTACGATGACAACCTATAGTGATTCCGCGCCCAGCGGATCGACTCAATCCAATCATTCACCGGCCGCCTCCGACGGCGACGTTGCAGCGCCCATGCGTTTGGAAGTCAACGTGTCTGCTGAGCCAGTACAGGCGCCCGGCATCGGTGGCGCGTCTGATTTGCCGGCTGCCGACCCGCCTGCAACGGGCGATAAAGAAGTTGGCCTGTCCAACGATGGCTAGGTGGTTTCCGGAGATCCCGGCCATGCGGAACCGACTGCGCTCGTGACGACGGAACAAACCACTCCCGAGGAAGCTACCGGCGACGCGCCTCAAACGCACATTATCAAAGGCGTGGTGACCCAGTTGCAGCCCCTGTTACTGTTTGCGAACGTCGGCCACACCATTGCGTTCAGACAAATGGCCGGATACGACACTGAAACTACACCGGAACTTATTCCTGCCGGTGCGTCGGGGTGGAAATCGAAGCTCGCACCGAAAATTACAGCGTGACCCTGGATGCAGTCGGCGCCTACGTTTAGAAGTGCAATCCGCACGCCAGAAGCGGGATGGTCGGGGTTATCGTTGCCGGTGAATTGCGCCGGCGAACCGTCAGGAACTAACAGGCAGCCCACTCAACAAAGGCATGATCGCACGCACCTTGCGCAAGTTGAAGCGGGCACTTGATGCTCGTTAACCCGGCAGGTCCACTGCGGCGAATGAGCTTAATACCTGTTTAGGTGGGTTTCCGGTAGAATTTCGCCGGCGCGGCAGACAGCGTTTCCGCGGCAGGCGTTTCGCGGCTAAGTTCAGGCACGATTCAGCGACTAATTATTAGAATTCTTGCGTCGTCAGAACTCTTCAGGAGTCTGGCCGACGTAATCATGAAAAACTTGTGGGGGAGCATCATGCGCAGGTCCATTATCGCATTCGCGGTTTTAGCATTAACTGCCAGCTTTTGTGTTTCGGCTGAAGAACGCATCATCCAGGGCGTCGTCACGCAATGGAAACCGCTGGTACTGTTTGCGCAACCGGGAGACACTGTTCGCTTTTCAGGCATGACCGGTCATGACACCGAGACCATCGACGGTATGATTCCCGAAGGTGCTGAAACCTGGAAATCGAAACTGGGTGAAGAAGGTTTTAGCATTACGGTTAACCAGGAAGGGATGTACGTTTATAAGTGCAACCCGCACATGAGCACTGGCATGGTTGGCGTCATTATCGTCGGCGATACCCGGCCGCCCGCAAATCTGGCAGCCATCGAAGAAAGCCTCCCGGACGTCAAGATTGGACGAAACATGGTCAACCGCGCGCTGAAAAAAGCCAAGAAGGCCCTTGAGGCGGAAGGCTAGGCGACAATTTGCGGCGATAGTCAGTTGGTGGCAACGCGGCGCACAGGTTTGGGCCGTATGACGAAGACGCTTTCGGTGCTGGCTGCGACGCTGATGCCGCTCGCGTGCTCCCAGTTTGCGGGCGCGCAGTCGGCGTCCGAAAGAACGGAACTACGAGTTTGTGCAGATCCGTTCAACCTGCCGATGTCGAGCAAGGAACAGCCGGGATACGAAAATCGCATCGCCGAATTGTTCGGCAAGAAACTCGGGCTCCCTATCAGGTTCGAGTGGTTCCCGCAGCGCATCGGCTTCATTCGCAACACGTTGCGAAACAATGAAACGCTGGATGGCTCATACAAGTGTGATCTGGTGATGGGCGTCATCGAGAATTTTGAAATCGCGGCGCCCACGCGGCCGTATATGCGCTCGAGCTGGGCGATGGTGTACGTGAAAGGTCGGGGTTTGGATTTCATTCAATCTCAGGATGATTTGTACAATCTCACGCCCGATCAGGTTGCACAATTGAGAATCGGCGTGTGGGACCGCGGACCCGGCACCGATTTTGTTTACCAGGCGGGACTGATGGAGCAGGCGATACCATTTCAAAGCATGAGTGGCGACGCTCGCGAGACGCCCGGGAAAATCATTGAGCGCGACCTGGTTAGCGACAAGATAAACCTGACTTTTGTGTGGGGGCCAATTGCCGGCTACTACGCGAAAGCCATCGAAGACCACGAGATTGTAGTGATCCCAATGAGGAGTGAACCGGGATTTCGATTCGATTTCCAGATTTCGATGGCGGTGCGGTTCGGAGAAAAGGCATGGAAAGCGCAGGTCAATGATCTCATCAGGGACAGCCAGTCGGAAATTGATGCCATCCTGCTGGAGTATGGGGTGCCATTGAAAAAATTGGTCATTCGGGAAATTGCAGACAACGATGATGACTAGCCGAAAATCAATGACCGGAATTGTTGGTGGACTGATGTTCGAGCTCCTGAGCGTATGTAGTGTAATCGAGGCAGCAGAGAACGCGCCGGCGGAGCCGGAGTTTTCCGATGCCGAAGTGATCATGTGGATGACCGATCAACTTAAGGCCGTTACGCAGCCGAGCGAAATGCACTATAAGTTCGAGAAGACCGGGACGCTTGAGGCGGGATTCATTGACAAGGTCGTATTCAGGGTAAATCGGATTAACGATGACGGCACCAAGGCTGCGGCCGTCGAATTCTTTACCGGAGAGCGAAATTTTCCGGTTGGCGCGGTACAGAGTGCAACGACCAACCCGGTCCTGAAGGTTTATTTTCAGGGTGATGTCTACGAGATGAATCGCCTGACCGATCCAGATGGCTCGGCCAAAGAGCGCTGGCGTTATTTTCAGCGGCGGATCAAATTTGCCTTGGCCGACGACGCGACAGTTTCCGAGACCGCATTCGAATTCGAAGGGCGATCCTACGCAGGATTCGAAGTAAGATTTCAGCCCTATGCGAACGATCCAAGGCGCGATTTATTCGAAAAATTCGCGGAAAAGTCCTATCGGGTTGTGATAAGCAAAGAACTCCCGGGCTACATCTATGAGATCGAAACGCGGGTGCCAGATAAGGAGAATCCTGGCACTGACCTGATTCGCGAATATCTGAGGTTATCTTCCACTAATTCCTTGGAATAGCCCGGCCTGACGAGAGTTATTGAAAGCACGGCACCCCTGGTGGGCGACCGGTGCGTAAAGCGCTTAACCAGCCACGGCCGACACTGTCGCCGCAGGCGCAATTCGCACAGCACAGAACTTGAATTCGGGAATCTTCCCAAATGGGTCTAGTTCTTCTACGGTCAGCAGGTTGGCGGCTGATTCAGCGTAGCAAAACGCCATGAATACAGTGCCGCATTGCACGCCACTATCCGGTCTGACCCTGGCGGTTACTTTACCCCGACGCGAGGAGATGGCGATGTAATCACCGGGCGAAATGCCGTGTGTCGTCATGTCGTTCGGATGCACGTTGACAACCGCTTCCGGCTCCAGCGCATCGAGTACCGTAGCGTGGCGCGTCATGCTGCCGGTATGCCAATGTTCGAGCTGACGGCCTGTCGTCAGGATCATCGGGTATTCCGAATCGGGTAACTCCGCGGCCTGTGTGTAAACCGCGGGCACGAATTTGGCTCGGCCGTTGGGCGTCGGAAAGTCCGATTTGAACAAAATGGATTCCCCGGGATCACCCTCGTTCAGACACGGATAGGTCACGGAATGATCCTGTTCGAGTCGTTCCCAGGTGATGCCGGCGATGCTTGGCGAGGCTTTGCGCATTTCAGAAAATACGCTGGGTGCATCCGGGTAGTCCCAATCTAGGCCGAGGCCCTTCGCCATCTGCACGATGATCCAGAGATCATGCCGGGCATCACCGGGCGGATTGATGGCCTGACGGCCGAGTTGAACGCGCCGATCGGTGTTGGTGAAGGTGCCGGTCTTTTCCGGAAATGCCGAAGCGGGCAGGATGACGTCGGCAAACCCGGCAGTTTCGGTGAAGAAAATGTCTTGTACCACCAGGTGGTCTAGCGATGCCAATGCTGTCCGGGCGTGATTGAGATTGGGATCGGACATCGCCGGGTTCTCGCCCATGATGTACATACCGCAAATCTTGCCGGCGTGAACCGCGTGCATGATTTCGACCACGGTGAGACCGGGG
>CAXGUU010000259.1:0-4813 GCA_964012875.1 uncultured bacterium | reverse complement strand
GCAGCGCTGCAATCGGACACGGCATACTTTCAACAGGAAGGCGACCTCGACTTTCACTACCGTGTGATCCAGGGCAGCCACAACACTGCCCTGACGCAACTGTTGATTGGCGAACTGTACCACCGGGTACGGATGTACCGGTTTCAGTTCAGCGCGTTTGCTAATCGTCCACAAAAAGCCTTTGCCGAACATCAACATATCGTTGAAGCCATCGAGGCGCGCGATGGTGGCCTGGCTGAAATGCTGATGCGCCGCCACATCTCATCGGCACGCCGCAACATCGAACAACATTTGAAGGAGCAGACATGACAGATTCTCTGACCGCGGGTGGACGGTTTCGCAAAGCCCTTATGGAGGAAAAACCGCTGCAGATTATCGGCACGGTCAATGCCTACGCTGCCATGCTTGCGACACAAACCGGATACCGGGCGATTTATCTGTCCGGCGCCGGTGTCGCGAATTATTCATATGGCCTGCCCGATCTTGGTATGACCTCACTGGACGACGTGCTGACTGATGTCCGCAGGATCACAAGCGCTGTCGAAACGCCATTGCTGGTTGACATCGATACCGGTTGGGGCGGTGCCTTCAACATATCGCGGAGCATCAAGGAAATGATTGCCGCCGGCGCTGCCGCGGTGCACATGGAAGATCAGGTATCGCAGAAGCGCTGTGGCCATCGACCTGGCAAAGAGATCGTCACGACGTCGGAAATGGTCGATCGGGTCAAGGCAGCGGTTGACGCCAAGATCGATCCGGATTTTGTGCTGATGGCGCGTACTGACGCCTTGCAGGTCGAAGGGCTTCAAGGTGTCATCGATCGCGCCGGCGCGTTCGCTGAGGCTGGCGCCGACGCCCTTTTCGCCGAGGCCATGACCGATATTGAAATGTACAAGCAGGTTTGTGATGCGGTCAGAATTCCAGTGCTCGCAAACCTCACTGAATTCGGTTCGACCCCGTACTACACCTGCCAGGAGCTGGGGGAGCAGGGCATCGCGATGGTGTTGTTCCCGCTGTCGCCAACCCGCGCCATGCAGAACGCAGCGCTTAAGGTCATGCGCGCGATTCGCGAAGAAGGGACTCAGAAAAGCGTGCTCGACCTGATGCAGACCCGCGCCGAACTGTATGAGTGTCTCGATTACCATGCGTATGAAGACAAGCTCGACGAATTATTCAAACAAGCCAAGTAACTAGAAGCAGTCTCAAAAATAATTGCAGTAGCGTTGGCGCCTGAAAAGTTCAGATACTAGGCGTGGTGCGCAGGGAATAGTGGTTCTATTTCCAATCGCCGCAACGCTGTGGGTGAGCTTTCAGGCTCAACCGGGAGGGCCGATGTCCGTTTTCGCACATTTCCGCGTTGCTCGTCACTCATTTAGCCAAGCTAAACTACGCTCCTCGCGCCTTGAACTAAACAAAAGCAGCCGCCGGCGCTACTGCCATTATTTTTGAGATCGCTTCCAAGGAAAACAATCTTGCCGGTGAGTCCGGCAGGCAGGAGTCAGAAGGAGAGTAAAGATGTCCGAGAAACAACAAGTGAAGCCCAAACCCAAGAAGTCAGTTGCGCTGTCAGGTACTGCTGCCGGTAACACGGCACTATGCACCGTCGGGCGCAGCGGCAACGATCTGCACTACCGTGGCTACGACATCCTCGATATCGCCAATACCTGCGAATTCGAAGAAATCGCCCACCTGCTGGTGCATGGACAATTCCCGAATGCTGCAGAGCTCGATGCCTATAAGGCGAAGTTGAAAGCGCTGCGGGGTTTGCCGGCTGCGCTGCAGGCAGCGCTTGAACAGTTACCGCCGTCGGCCCATCCGATGGATGTCATGCGCACCGGCGTTTCGGTGCTGGGCTGCCTGGAACCTGAAAAAGACGATCATAATCATCCGGGCGCGCGTGATATTGCCGATAAGCTGATGGCTTCACTCGGGTCGATGCTGCTCTACTGGTATCACTACAGCCACAACGGCAAGCGCATCGATGTAGAAACCGACGATGACTCGATCGGTGGTCATTTTCTGCACCTGCTGCACGGCGAGGCGCCCAGCGAGTCGTGGGAGCGTGCCATGCATACCTCGCTCATTCTTTACGCCGAACACGAGTTCAACGCCTCGACCTTCACCTCCCGCGTGGTCGCAGGCACGGGCTCGGATATGCATTCCGCCATCGCTGGCGGTATCGGTGCTTTGCGCGGTCCCAAACACGGTGGCGCCAATGAAGTTGCGTTCGAGATTCAGAAGCGCTACGAAACACCCGATGAAGCCGAGGCCGATATCAAGGAACGCGTGGGCCGCAAGGAAGTTGTGATCGGTTTCGGGCACCCCGTTTACACGGTGGGCGATCCGCGTAACCAGGTCATCAAGGACGTGGCCAAGCAACTGTCCGGCGAACAGAATAACACCAAGATGTATGACATCGCCGAACGCCTCGAAACGGTCATGTGGGACATCAAGAAAATGTTTCCGAACCTCGACTGGTTCAGTGCAGTCAGCTACCACATGATGGGTGTGCCGACAGCCATGTTCACGCCGTTGTTTGTCATTGCGCGTACGTCCGGCTGGGCCGCACACGTCATTGAGCAACGTATCGACGGCAAGATTATTCGTCCGAGTGCGAACTACAACGGCCCGGAAGATCAGAAATTTGTACCGCTTAAGGACCGACCGTAACAGAGCCCTGGTTAGACCGATGATATGAATAACGATTACCGTAAACCCCTGGTAGGTACCGACCTCGATTATTTTGATGCGGCTGCTGCCGTCAACGATATCAAGGCAGGTGCCTGGGATCGATTGCCCTATACTTCGCGCGTTCACGCCGAGAACATCGTTCGTAAGGCCGATCCTGGAATTGTCCGCGAATGCCTTGAACAAATCGTGCACGTCAGGCGCGAACGCGACTTTCCCTGGCATCCGGCTCGCGTGGTTTGTCACGATATTCTCGGCCAGACAGCACTAGTCGATTTGGCCGGATTGCGAGATGCCATCGCCGATCAGGGCGGTGATCCGGCCAAGGTTAATCCGGTCGTGCCGGTGCAATTGATTGTTGATCACTCGCTGGCCGTTGAATGCGGCGGCTTTGATCCGCAGGCATTTGAAAAAAATCGCGCCATCGAAGACCGGCGTAACGAAGATCGTTTTCACTTCATCGACTGGACCAAGCTGGCCTTCGACAACGTCGACGTCATTCCGGCCGGCAATGGCATCATGCACCAGATTAATCTGGAGAAAATGTCACCAGTCATCAATCAGCTGGACGGGGTAGCCTTCCCCGATACCTGCGTTGGTACCGACAGCCACACCCCGCACGTCGACGCGCTTGGCGTGATTGCTGTTGGCGTAGGTGGCCTTGAAGCCGAGAACGTCATGCTCGGCCGCGCCTCGTGGATGCGCCTGCCGGAAATCGTCGGTGTCGAGCTCACCGGTAAACGTCAACCTGGCATTACTGCGACGGACATCGTGCTGTCTTTAACCGAGTTTCTGCGCCAATCCAAGGTTGTTGGCGCCTACCTCGAGTTCTATGGCGAAGGCGCGTCGTCGCTGACACTTGGCGATCGCGCGACGATTTCCAACATGGCGCCGGAGTACGGTGCGACGGCAGCCCTGTTCTCAATCGATCAGCAAACGCTCGACTATCTTAAATTGACCGGGCGCGATGATGCCCAGCTTGAACTCGTGGAAACTTATGCCAAAACAGCGGGGCTATGGTCAGACACGCTCAAAGAGGCGGTCCATGAGCGCAAGCTCAGCTTCGATTTGTCTGCTGTCGTGCGTACCATGGCCGGTCCCAGCAATCCCCACGCGCGAGTGTCGACAACCGACCTCGCGTCCAAAGGTATCGCCGGCGCATGGGAAGACCAGGGCGACAAAATGCCGGATGGCGCTGTCATCATTGCGGCGATCACGAGTTGCACCAACACCTCGAACCCGCGCAACGTCATTGCGGCTGCTCTGCTGGCACGCAACGCCAACCGGCTGGGACTGACGCGCAAGCCGTGGGTCAAGAGTTCGCTCGCGCCGGGTTCCAAGACGGTCGCGCTTTACCTCGAGGAGGCCGGGCTTAAATCGGAGCTGGAGCAACTCGGGTTTGGCATTGTGGCTTTCGCCTGCACGACCTGTAATGGCATGTCGGGCGCGTTGGATCCCAAGATTCAGCAGGAAATAGTTGACCATGATCTATATACCACGGCCGTTTTGTCGGGCAACCGCAATTTTGATGGCCGCATTCACCCCTACGCGAACCAGGCATTTCTGGCGTCACCACCGCTGGTTGTCGCTTATGCGCTGGCTGGTACGGTGCGCTTCGATATTGAACGCGATTCCTTCGGCAACGACGCCGACGGTAATTCGATCCGCCTGAAGGACCTGTGGCCGGACGACGCAGAGATCGATGCCATTGTCAGCCAAAGCGTGAAGCCCGATCAGTTCCGCAAAGTTTATATCCCGATGTTTGAAGACAAGAGCGATGGTGGCGCGAAAGCCGACCCACTTTATGACTGGCGTGAGATGTCGACCTATATTCGGCGTCCGCCCTACTGGGAAGGCGCGCTTGCCGGGGAACGGACGCTTAAGGGCATGCGGCCGTTAGCGCTGCTGGGGGACAATATAACGACCGATCATCTGTCGCCTTCAAATGCCATCCTGGCGTCGTCGGCGGCTGGCGAATACCTGGCTAAAATGGGCTTGCCCGAGGAGGATTTTAATTCCTATGCCACCCATCGCGGCGATCACTTAACCGCGCAACGCGCGACCTTCGCCAACCCCAAGCTCGTTAATGAAATGGCAGTTGTCGACGGTAAAGTACAGCGGGGCT
>CAXGUU010000258.1:0-4821 GCA_964012875.1 uncultured bacterium | reverse complement strand
GAGGGTGCCCGGGTTGGTGCGGCGCTGCCGGGAGATCGAAATGCCCGCGGTTGCTCTGACCGACTATAACAACGTGTTCGCGCTACCCAAATTCTATCGGGCGGCGTTAGCTGCGGGGATCAAGCCGATCGTCGGCGCTGAACTTAATATCGCTGCTGATCACATGAATGGCGACAGCTACCGTGTTGTCGCTCTGTGTCAGAACCGTGAAGGTTACAAACGATTAAGCGATCTGCTCACTCGGGCGTACCGCTTCGGCCAGCGTGCGGGCGTGCCCACAGTAGAAGAGGGGTGGCTTTCGCCGTGCGCGCTCGAAGGCATGATTGTGCTTTCAGGTGGGCTAGATGGGGACATTGGCCAACTGGTGCTTCAAGGGAAGTCCGGGGAACTCGAGCAGCGGGCCCGATTCTGGTGCCAGCTTCTTGATGATCGCTTTTATATCGAGCTGACCAGAGTTGGTAAGCCGCGGGAAGCGGCTTACAACGATGCGGCGCTAGCCCTCGCTTCGCGGCTATCGGTACCCGTGGTCGCGACGAATGATGTTCGGTTCGTTGATGCCGACGATTTTGAGGCCCACGAGGCGCGCGTCTGTGTTAACCAGGGTCGCACCCTATCGGACCCGAGGCGGCCGCGTGATTATTCCGAGCTGCAGTATCTGCGCAGCGCGGAAGACATGCAGGACGCGTTCAAGGATCTTGACGCCGCCTTGCTCAATTCAGTCGCCATCGCCGAGCGTTGCAACCTGGACCTGGAGTTCGGTACCTACCATCTGCCTGAGTACCCGGTGGGCGATGGTGTGGGAGTGGACCAATTGCTGTGCGAGAAAGCAGAGCTCGGAATGCGGCAACGTCGGCACGATGGCCTGATTAAGGTTGATTTGGACGATCCCCAGGTGCGACAAAGCTATCAGTCGCGGCTCGACGACGAGTTGGCGGTCATAAAGAAAATGGGATTCTCCGGCTATTTCCTGATCGTCGCGGATTTTATCGATTGGGCTAAACAGCATGAAATTCCGGTCGGTCCGGGGCGTGGTTCGGGCGCGGGTTCACTGGTTGCATTCGTCATCGGAATCACCGAACTGGATCCTATCGAATATGATCTCTTGTTTGAGCGTTTTCTCAACCCCGAGCGAGTGTCGATGCCGGACTTCGATGTAGACTTCTGTATGGACCGGCGCGATGAAGTGATTGAATACGTTGCGAGCCGGTACGGGCGCGATCGCGTCGCGCAGATAATCACCCACGGCACCATGGCAGCAAAGGCAGTGTTGCGGGACGTCGGCCGCGTACTCGGCGTGCCCTACGGATTTGTCGATCAGCTGGCCAAGCTTGTTCCTTTCGATCCGCAGATGACGCTTACCCGTGCCCTTGATGAAGAACCCAACCTCAAGGCGCGATACGAAGGCGAAGAAGATGTTAAGGCAATCATTGATTTGGCCTTGCAGCTTGAAGGGTTGGCGAGAAATGCCGGACGTCACGCTGGCGGAGTCGTAATTGCCCCTAGTGCCCTGACCGAATATATGCCGCTTTATTGTGAGCAAGGCAGTGACAGTGCGGTTACGCAGTTCGACATGGGAGATGTCGAATCGATCGGTCTGGTGAAGTTCGATTTCCTGGGGTTGCGGACCCTGACGATCATCGATTGGGCAGTGCGCGATATCAATCTGAGTAATGCCGCGACCGACAAAGAACCGGTGAATATCCTGAACATCGCGCTCGACGACTCCGAGACTTTCGAGCTGGTTCAAAAGGCCCAGACCACGGCCGTGTTTCAGCTTGAATCGCGGGGTATGAAGGAGTTGATCAAACGTCTCAAACCGGATTCTTTCGAAGATTTGATCGCATTGGTCGCGCTGTTCAGGCCAGGGCCATTGCAATCGGGGATGGTCGACGACTTCATTGACCGGAAGCACGGCAAAGCGGTCGTTAAATATCCGCACCCGGCTGTTGAACCTATTTTGCGGCCGACTTATGGCGTCATCTTGTACCAAGAGCAGGTGATGCAAATCGCGCAGGTTTTGGGGGGGTATACCCTTGGCGCCGCGGATTTATTGCGTCGTGCGATGGGCAAGAAAAAAGCTGAAGAAATGGCTCAGCAGCGCGAAATTTTCGTTTCCGGCGCAGGTGGCAACGATGTTGCTGAGAAGGATGCCACCCATATCTTCGACCTCATGGAGAAATTTGCCGGCTACGGTTTCAATAAATCACATTCAGCCGCTTATGCCCTCGTTGCGTATCAAACCGCATGGCTCAAAACGCACCACACAGCAGCGTTCATGGCTGCTGTTCTGTCCGCCGATATGGACAGCACCGAAAAGGTCGTGCGCCTGATCGAAGAATGCCGCAATATCGGCATTAACATTCAGCCTCCAGATGTTAATGCCTGTGCCTTTCGATTCAGTGTGGCCGATGGGGCGACAGTTCATTATGGGCTCGGTGCGGTTAAGGGTGTTGGTGAAGCTGTGATCACCGCGATCGTTCGCGAGCGCGAGGAGAGTGGTGCGTACGTCAGTCTCATCGACCTTTGCCGCCGCAATGGCGAGAGCCGCCTGAATCGACGTGCCCTTGAAGCATTGATCAAGGCAGGAGCCCTCGATTGCTTTGGCCAGTCCAGACCGCACCTGATGGCAGGGCTGGATGAGGCTCTGCAGACAACCGAACAGCACATGCGGGCGACTGCGTCCGGGCAGAGTGATTTCTTCGGGCTGGACGCTGCCGATAGCCAGGGGGCGCCTGAACAATTGACGCAGTTCGACAATGTCCCCGCGTGGTCCGATGACGAACGGTTGCGCTACGAGAAAGATACTCTGGGCCTGTACCTCACCGGGCATCCGATAGACAAGTATCGCGATGAAATAGCCGGTTTCGCCAGTTGTACTCTGGCCGAACTGAAAACAGGGAAGCGGCGAGTAGCAGGCTTGATTATGGCGATGCGCGTAATCAAGACGCGCCGGGGGCAGATCGCAATTGCCTCCATAGATGACAAAACCGCGCGCGTCGAAGTTACGTTTTTTCGTGATCTGTTTGAGCAGAACATGGAAAGACTGGTCGTTGACCAGATGATAGTCATCGAAGGCGGTTGCGATGTTGATGACTTCTCCGGTGAATATAACGTGCAGGCCGAACGGGTATTACTGCTGGACGAAGCCCGTAACGCCTTTGCCGGTGCCGTCGTCCTGGATGTGGACATTGAGAGCCTCGGCAACGGTTTTGTCGATCATCTAAAGGATATGATCGCGACCCATCCGCGTGGCGATTGTCCGGTTGCGATCGAATATCAAACGGACGTGTCTCGCGCGCGGTTGCGGCTTGGCGACGATTGGAGAGTGCAGGTCAATGACAAGCTGCTGAGCGGTTTGCGAGAATACGTGGGCGACGAGCGGGTGTATGTCGAATATGCTCGTTAGGGCATAGCATTAGCGGCGGCGACGCCATGGATCCAGTGATACTGGCTACCGGAATAGGTCGAAAAAAAACATGAAGGAAAACGGCGCAAATACGCCGCAAATCAACCTCAACTTTCTGGACTTCGAACAGCCGATTGCGGAACTGGAAGCGAAAATCGAAGAGTTGAGGCTGGTCGGTTTCGATTCCGAATTTAACATCTCGGAGGAGATCGGGCGTCTTCAAAAACGCTCCGAGGAACTCACCCGGAAAATTTTCGATGAATTGAAACCGTGGCAGGTGGCTAAGCTGGCTCGCCACCCGCGCAGACCCTATACGCTCGATTACGTCGGTCGTTTGTTTGACGACGTCCATGAGCTGCATGGTGACCGAGCGTTTGGCGATGATCCTGCGATTGTATCGGGCATCGCCCGTATGGACGGTCGAGGCGTCGCATTCATAGGGCATCAAAAAGGCCGTAATACCAAAGACAACCTGCAGAGGAACTTCGGTATGCCGCGGCCCGAAGGTTATCGCAAGGCCTTGCGGATAATGGAACTGGCGGAGCGTTTTGCGCTGCCTCTCATTACTTTTATCGATACGCCCGGCGCGTACCCCGGAATCGGCGCAGAAGAGCGGAGCCAGAGTGAAGCCATCGCGCGAAATCTGCTGGTAATGTCCGCGCTGAGGACTCCTATTATTGCCGTCGTCATCGGTGAGGGGGGATCGGGCGGCGCGCTGGCAATAGGCGTCGCGGATCGCATACTAATGCTGCAATACGCAACTTATGCAGTTATCTCACCGGAAGGTTGCGCATCCATATTGTGGAAAAGTGCGGAAAAAGCGCCCGAGGCGGCAGAGGCTATGGGTATCACCTCGCAGAGCCTTCAAAAGTTGAATTTGATCGATTTGATCGTCGATGAACCCTTAGGTGGCGCACACCGGGATCCCGATGCAGCCGCCTCTCAGTTAAAACGTTCGATTCGAGATGCGCTCGAACGGCTCACGGCAATGGACAAGTCCGAGCTTATTCGAACGCGCCGCCGCCGCCTCGCGGCTGTTGGCGAGTTTGTCGAAAAGTAACAGCCGGCAGGCGCGAGCACTCGCCCCGAAGATAATCGCGACCGCTCCGTGCAAGCTCTTGAACGACTGGAACGGCGATTTGCCCGAGTTCTCGATGAGGCGGTCGGTAAGCGCGAGCTGAAACGGCTGGTCATCGCCTACAGTGGCGGTGCAGATTCATCTGCATTGCTTCATCTGGCCGTGCGCTATGCGCAGAAAAAAAATTTGGACAGCGCGTGCGTGCATGTCGACCATGGGCTTACTCCCGAAAGTTCGAGCTGGTCTGTGCATTGCGTGGAATTCGCGCGCAGCCTTGGTGTTCCGATCGAGGTGCTGGCGGTTGAAGAAAAATGTCCGGCCGGGGCCAGTGTTGAAG
>CAXGUU010000257.1:0-4821 GCA_964012875.1 uncultured bacterium | reverse complement strand
CTTGTGTGTGGCGATACCAACAGTGCTGATGCATACGCTGGTTACCAGCCGCGCACGCCGACTCAATCAAGTGCTCGAAGAACAGGCAGCCGGCATGATCGCCGTTCAGTCAGAAGCGCGGCACCGTGCTGACGGCTGATTGCACCGTGGACAAGCTTTACTACTACCTCCCCCAGCTCGAAGCGATTCGCGACTTTTTCGAGCTCGGTGGCGACGTCCTGTTCCTGATCGGTGTGCTCACGCTGGTGATGTGGGCGCTGATCGCCGAACGGCTGATGTATTTTGTGCTCCGTTACCCCGCACTCGAGCGCCAGTCGATCGCCACCTGGGAGGCGCGGAGCGAGCGCATTTCCTGGTATGCCCACCAGGTACGGGAATACGTCATCTCGACAGCGGCCCAGGAACTTGAACGCAACATGCTGCTGATCAAAACCTGCGTCGCCCTGTGTCCGCTGATGGGCTTGCTCGGCACCGTAACGGGCATGATCGAGGTATTCGAGGTCATGGCCGTCTCCGGTTCAGGCAATCCGCGCTCGATGGCCGCCGGTGTTTCGAAAGCGACGGTCCCGACCATGGCGGGGATGGTCGCGGCACTATCAGGGGTCGCAATGAGCGCCTACCTGCAAAGGAAAGTCGTTCGCGAGCGGGCTCTGCTCGGCGAACATATGACCATGGACCATTGAACGGTGGAACTACCCCGAACGCACGAACCGAACAAGCGGGATTGAGCTAATGAGAAGACTAATGTCACGGGCCACGGCCGATGAAGACGAATCGGCGATAGACATCACTCCCATGCTTGATGTCGTGTTCATCATGCTGATTTTTTTCATCGTGACCGCAACGTTCATCAAGGAAGCTGGCATCGATGTGAACCGACCCGACGCGGCGACGGCTGTCAAACAGGAAAAAGCCAATATTCTGATCGCGATCAACGCCAACAATGAGATTTGGATCGATCGCCGGCAGGTCGATATCCGATCTGTACGACCCAATATCGAGCGCCTGCATGCGGAGAACCCGCAAGGCGCCGTTGTTATCCAGGCCGACAAGGAATCGAAAACCGAGACACTGATCAAAGTGATGGATGCCGCCCGTTCGGCCGGTGTATTCAACGTCGCGATCGCCGCGCAGGAACTTTGACCCAAGCCTTATGAGAGATCTCGTTCTCCAGCCCACCTCGCGCGACAGCCTGTTCTGGCCGAGGTTGGTCGTCGGCGCACTCATCGGCGCCATGATCACCTTGTCGTTGTTTTGGGTCATGCAGTACCTGATCGCCACCGCCGATCGATCAATAGACGAAGCTGAACGCGGTTCCCTTGTCGATTTCGTTCGCGTCAAGCGCGCCGAGATCGTAGAGCGGCGTCAAATCAAGCCCAAAAAGCCACCGCCACCCAAGCAGCCACCGCCCGAGCCACCTGCCCCCAAACTAGACAAGCTGAAACCGAGTGCAGACAAAATGGCAATACAAGCAGTGCCGGTCGAAACAGACATCGAATTGAGTTCCGGCGGATTCAGCCTGGGCGTTGGTGAAGGCGACTATCTGCCGATTGTCAAGGTTGCACCGATCTACCCGCAACGCGCGCTGTCGCGCGGTATACAGGGCGAATGCGTGGTGGAGTTTACCGTGACGCGGTCGGGGACCACGCGCGATGCCCGGGCCGTCGAAGGGCAATGCAGGGGCACGTTTGAAACGGCTTCTGTTAACGCCGCGCTCAAGTTCAAGTACAAACCGCGTGTGATCGACGGGCAGGCCGTCGAGGTCCCTGGCGTGCGCAATAAATTTACCTACCGCATCGAAGATTGATCGTAATGGCGCCGCTAATTCGATACTGCGCACTTATTCTCGCACTGAGTATCGCCTGCGCCGAGTCCGCTGTGGCCCAGAAATCAGGCGGCGAACGAACCCGGCGGACGGTTGCCATGAGTCAGGCAGTTTTCGAAGGGCTGCAGGAAGCGCAGACAGCGATCGAAGCCAAGCAGTACAACAATGGCCTGGCAAGTTTGCAGAAACTGCGTGAAAGCGGCGATCTGTCCGAGTATGAAACTGCGCAAATCTGGAACCTGACCGGATACGCCTACTACCTGCAGGAAAACTATCCGCGCGCCATCCAATCGTACGAAAAACTGCTCGCGGCCGGCGAACTGCCCGAGGCGCTCGTGCAGAGCACGCTGAAAACGCTGTCACAACTGTATTTTACTGAGGAAAAATTCGCCCAGGCGCTCAAGGTGATTGATCGCCTGATCGCGGTGGTGAAAGAACCAAGCCCCGATGTCTATATGGTCAAGGGTCAGGCCCACTTCCAGCTCAAGCAATACGAGGCAGCGCTGAAACCCATTCAAACTGCCATTACAGCCTACCGTAAGCAGGGCAAGAATCCGGAAGAAAACTGGTTGCTGCTGCTGCGCGTGTGTTACTACGAGCTGAACAATTTTCAATCCATGATCGGCGTGCTTGAGGAGCTGCTCAACCTGTATCCGCGGCAACGCTACGTGCTCACGCTCGCCGGTGTTTACAGCGAGCTCGGCGACACGAAGAAAAGCCTCGCGCTGACCGAAGCACTCTACGAAACCGGCCTGCTCACAGACAAACACCAGTTGGTGAATCTGGCCAATCTTTACCTGGTCCACAACGTGCCCTACAAGGCCGCCAGGATCATGCAGAAGGAAGTCGATGGTGGCCGGGTTGAAGCCACCGAACGCAACTTAAGGCTGCTGTCGCAGGCGTGGTACCAGGCACGTGAGGACGAGAAGGCGATTCCACCACTGGCACGCGCCGCCGCAATGTCGAAAGACGGTGAACTCTACGTCCGCCTGGCGCAGTCCTACGTCAATCTCGATCGCTGGGAAGACGCCGCCGAGGCTGTTCAGAAAGGGCTCAAAAAGGGCGGTGTGCGCCGCATCGACACTGCCAACATCATGCTGGGCATGGCGCTGTTCAACCAGCGCCAGCTTAGCGCGGCGCGGCGCGCCTTTACCCAGGCGGTCAAGGACAAGCGTAGCGCGAAGGCTGCACGGCAGTGGATCGCTTACGTTGACTCTGAGCTTCAGCGCCAGGGCACGCTGGACCAGGAGCTGCCGGAACAACAGCTACGGGAAACTGACGAGATTCTGAAGAACCTCTGACGCCGCCGCGCTGCACATGCTGGTTGCCAGCCTGACCGCCATCGGCCGGAAGGATCTCCCGTTCACCGTTACGATAACGTTGCGCCGGCGCAGGGCCGTGCATCGGGGGATGCAGGCGGCTCATCATCCCGACACGGTTTGACACAGGCTGACGTCTTGCGCATATCCCGTGGCCCTGATTTTCTCTGCAGAGCGGGCGAAATTTTCTTCCATCGCCCAAACTCCTGTCGGCGCGGCAACTATATTGCCGCGCGCCAAACTTAATGCCCTTAACCAATCTTGGTACCGGGTCAAAGGTTTTCCTAGAAATCCGCATCGGATACCGACCACGATCTGAAATTTTCCGGTTACTCAATCGCCCGATTTCAGGCCCGCGTGAGAACTAGTAGCGACCAATTCGGTAGCTATAAACGCGAAGTGTTAAACCGGCTTACAATCATTCGTGACCCCAACGGGTGATCCGAAAATGTCCGTGCCTGAGCCACAAGCTTTCCTGCAATGTCGATGCGGCGAGTGCCGCCTGACGCTTTGCGATCCGAACATGCGGTATCGACTCGAATGCCTGTGCGTCGACTGTCGCCAGCGCGGACTGATTTCCGCAAGCAAACATCCCGACAACACGCTGCCGGCGGACGTGATGTCGTATGAGCGCGGCGTCGATGATTATTACTTTGCCAACGCTTTTATCGTCGATGCCGCCTCTCGTGAGCGCCTGGTGTTTTCGAAATTGCGCGAAGACGCCTTCAACACCACCGCGATGTCAGCGTGCTGCGGTACCCTCATGTGCGGCACGCATCCCATATATGACGGCCAATCTGTGTCGGTGAATGCGGACAGTTGCCGGGTTTCGGTGCCGCAAGTTATCGACACGCAGGTTGTCTTGTTCGGCTGCGATTTCCCGCCAGGCAAGTACGCCGAGATCAAACGTCAGCGCAATATTCCGATGCTGTTTTCGGTCTATGACGAACTCGAATCAGAAACCATGGTCGATTTTCTGCGAAGAGTAAAAGAACCCATAGCCGACACCTTCAAACAAAACGGCTCCACCACCTTTGAGGCCCTGGCCGCGGACAAACCGGTCGAAATCGATAACGCGTTTTATGCCGAGAGCCGCCGCGGCAAGCCCGATGACGCCAGCCTCAGTTAAGGGGGGGGCCGGTGCCCTCGCCCGAGCAGCGGCACCACCTATCGGAAAGCGGGATAAACATCCTTAACAAACCGCCTTAGTTGCTCGGTCTGATTGCGCGCAGAAAAGCGTATGGTGATGACGTTGGCACCTGCTTCAACGTGGCGGTTGATGGCCGCTATACATTGCTCCGGGCTACCCATCGCGACCCAGACCTCGAGCTGCTCGCGACTGAAGTCGGTGGTGTAGTAGGCATCCAGATATTCCTTCGATTCAGCAAAGGCGATATCACGATCCTCATTAACGTGACAGTTGTAGTAGAGGCATTTGGGAAAGTCGCTGACGTCACGGTCGATCTCACTCGCCTGCTGTTCTATCCGCTGCCACGCGCGTGAGAACTGCTCAGGGGTCACGAAAGTTGTTTGCCAACCATCGGCGATGGTCGCGACGCGGCGCGCGATTTTGTTCATCAGTTTTTCGCTGGCGCCGAACAGTTCAGGATTGTTGGCGATCCAGATAGGGCAGGATGACTGCACCGGTTTGGGCTCTATGGTCAGGTCTTCAAAATC
>CAXGUU010000256.1:0-4862 GCA_964012875.1 uncultured bacterium | reverse complement strand
CTGGTGTGGCGAGCCTGATGCCAGCGTTGAAAAGTATTCGCGCCAAAGCGCCAAGTGCGATGCCTAGCTCTCGCAAATTTTCGCCAGCTGCCCAGCCGGTCCGAGAGATCATGTTGGCGGCATCCTGGCCGTGCTGGAAAGTCGCCAGAATGGTCAGCAGATCGTATTCGTACTCTGAGAGTTCATGACTCGAATCACTCAGCACGGAATGCTCACGTCGTGGCCAGAACTTGGTACATATGTTGACCACGACCAAGCACCGGGTCAGTTCATTTCGTGGACCTATGGCCAAGCGCTCGCAGGCCTCATCGGCCGCCAGACTAGCCCCCTTGGCAAACGCGTTCCTTATCAACCAAATTGCAAGTAGCTCATCTTGCTTAACGCCGCCAGTAGAGCTGACCGAGTTGGGCATTGCCTGTGGCATCGTGGTTCATCGGTTCCGGTTCATAAGTGTGATATTAATGATAATCATTCGCATTTACATTGCAACCCTATCTGATCGCCCGAAATGGGCACACGAAGTGGTTGCCTCGCGTACTGTCCGTCCAGTCGGGTGCACCGCTGCCCTCTATGCGCTCGCACGAGCCGTGTTCTATTTATGCCGTCTCGACTCAGCGACGGCGAACACTTCGGGATTCCACCATCGTGCAGTACGACACCCACGGCGGCACAGACAACAAACTGAACATATCGATCACCCGACAGGTGGTCGCAGCTAACAAGGCTACGGGAGGAAATCATCAAGCCATTTCAACCGGGCCAGTAGGGCAACCCCGACGGATTACGACCGGGAACCATTCGTAAGTTCGAGCGGCTGGTTGGCCTGTGGGCAACGACACCCGTCAAAGGTGGGGCGGACGGAAGGAGAGTACCGTCCACCCCGGGCGCTTTACTGCGCGCTACTACTCGCGCCGTAAAGCTCCGCTGTAGAGCAGCAACCGTTCAGACAAGGGGAGGAGGTGGCTTCTGCTCCGTGTTGCCCAACCAAAGCAACACTTTAATTACGCTTTGCGCGGCAGAAGAGATCACAGGAGCGGCGCTTGAGG
Source organism: uncultured bacterium (assembly GCA_964012875.1). GTDB lineage: Bacteria > Pseudomonadota > Gammaproteobacteria > CAXGUU01. Next base: position 3,816 of record CAXGUU010000256.1, on the reverse strand, counting down.
GCGTCCGACCGAGGCAGCAGCGAAGGGAAAGGCGCGGTCAAGCGTAAGTCTCCAACGACTTGTTAGGTGCATTCAATCAAATTGTTGGCAATGTTGTCTCGCGCGCGAGGTAACTTCGGTAACGAGTCGGCGCGCATTACGCGGTCGCGCTACTGCGCCACCCGGCTGCTTACCGTTGGCTCAATGGAGAATGTCAAAACGCAATTAGGACACGCGGACATTCGCACCACTCAATCGGCATATGCCGAAGACGACGTAAAGGGCGTGAAAGACGCGCTCAGAAAGCTCGCATGAGCTTGTCGATAAGTTGGATTGAGGGGCAATGGATTGAGGGGCAAACCCTGTGAATAAGTTTTGCCCCTCGCTTAGAAAGATTTGGGGAATCTTTCTTTTTTCTCTCTCAAATCAATTACTTAAAATGGTCGGGGCGAGAGGATTCGAACCTCCGACCCCCTCAACCCCATTGAGGTGCGCTACCAGGCTGCGCTACGCCCCGACAAACTGGCTTTATGCCGACGCCGTCGTCGGTGCCAGCTCACGACTTTAAGATTAACTCAAGAAAGCGGAATTAACGGCGCAGAATATCTAGAACTTCTTCAAGCTCTATGCGCAGTTGACGGACGATCTGCTGACTCATGCTCGAGTCTGCCTTGACTTCGTCGCCCGAAAGCTTCTGGCGCGCTCCGCCGATCGTGAATCCGTGCTCGTAGAGCAGGCCTCTTATCTGGCGAATCAGGATGACATCCTGACGCTGATAATAACGGCGGTTACCCCGCCGCTTGATAGGTTTAAGCTGCGGAAATTCCTGTTCCCAATAGCGCAAAACATGCGGTTTCACCGCACACAGTTCGCTCACTTCGCCAATTGTGAAATAGCGTTTTCCCGGAATTACGGGCAGTTCGTTATTGTTCGATGCTTCCAGCATAAGCTTCTACTCGGGCTTTTAGTTTCTGACCGGGCCTGAAAGTCACCACACGTCGCGCGGTAATCGGAATCTCCTCACCGGTTTTAGGGTTCCGGCCGGGACGCTGGTTCTTGTCTCGCAAATCGAAGTTGCCGAACCCGGATATTTTCACCTGCTGACCACCTTCCAAAGACGCTCGCACTTCTTCAAAAAAAGCTTCTACGAGTTCCTTGGCTTCACGTTTGTTGAGTCCCAAATCCTCAAACAACCGTTCCGCCATTTCGGCTTTGGTTAATGCCATTAGACTTATTCCCTCAGGGATCCCCCCACGCGCTCTCGCAACGCGCCGAGCACGCGATTTATCGCTGCATCAACTTCGTCTTCAGTAAGAGTGCTTGAAACATCTTGAAAAATCAAGCCTACCGTCAGACTTTTTTTGTCCGAATCAATACCTTGCCCTCGATATACGTCAAACAACTGCAGGTCTCGCAAGTGGGACCCGGCGGCCCCTTTTACGGCAGCCAGGCAAGCCGAAGCGGTCACAGACTCGTCAACAACGACGTTTAGGTCGCGTCGGACTGCCGGAAATTTTGAAAACGGCGCAAATTGATTCAGCCCTGGAGAGCCTAGATATTCTGGGAATATTTCGAATAGATACAACGGTATAGAGATATCGAGGTGGGCTTGTAAGGCCGGATGGAGAGTACCTAAGTACCCAATTGTCTCGTTGTTGCAACGCAATATGGCGCTTTGTCCCGGATGCAGAGCCGCCACTTCCCCGGGTACAGCATCGACCTCGGTTTGCTGCCAAATCTGCAAGAGTTCGACAACGTCTTGTTTTAGGTCAAAAAAATCAGTCGACCGCGAGTCCTGCGCCCAGTTTCCACCATACATATTGCCTCCCCGCACGCCAGCGATGGCACCAAGCTGCGCGAAGCTGCCCTTGAGGTTGGTAAAAACCAAACCGGATTCAAACAATCTCAGGTCTTCATGCTGGCGATTGCGGTTGTGAATAGCGGCCTGGACCAGACCCGGCCACAACGACGGCCGCATGATCGACATTTCAGAAGATATCGGGTTTGCCAGCTGCGTCCTGATGCCGTCGGGACAAAAGAGTTCAGCCAGTTCGGATGAAATGAAGCTGTAGGTGATAGCCTCGTGGTAGCCACGGTCGACCAGCTTGCGGCGCGCCCGTTGCTCGAGGAACGAGCGCCGGCTCGACACGACCGGCTGTTGGGCAGCCCTGGGAAATCTGACCGGAATCTCGTCGTAACCGGTAATGCGCGCCACCTCTTCGACCAGGTCCGCTTCCAGGGCAATGTCGAACCGGAATGACGGTGGCGTGACCTTCCACACCGCTGTACTGGAATCGACTTCCATCTTGAGATTTCGCAGGATCTCCTCCGATTGCGCGTCGCTGATGTCGGTGCCGAGCAGCCGGTTCACCGCCCCGGGGTCAAAATTCACCGTCGGCGGCTGCGGAATATGTGCAGGTGTCTCCGCGACGTTGGTCGGACCGGGTATGCCCCCACAGATATCAACGATCAGCGCTGTCGCTCGCTCGATGGCCCGTTCTTGATGGACCGGGTCGACACCACGCTCAAAACGCGTCGACGCATCCGTGTGCAGCCGGTAGCGACGCGCCACCCCCGCCAGCCTAACCGGATCAAAAAAAGCACTTTCAAGGAACACCGTTGTGGTGGTTTGGGTAACACCCGTCATCTCCCCGCCCATCACGCCGGCCAGCGCCACGGCACGCTCGTGATCAGCAATCACGAGTGTCTGTGAATCCAGCGTCACGGACTGGCCGTCGAGCAACTGCAACGTTTCGCCTTCCCGCGCCGGACGCACGATGATGCCGCCTTCCACTTTCGCAAGATCGAAGGCGTGCATTGGCTGGCCAAGTTCGAGCATGACGTAATTGGTGACGTCGACTAGCGGGTGAATACTACGAATCCCGACCCGGCGCAGCCGCTCGCGCATCCACAACGGCGTCACCGCTTTCGGGTCAACGCCCTCAATCACGCGTCCGGCATATCGCGCGCAGGCTTTCGGCTGCGCCAGTTCGACAGCGATCGACCTGTCACTCTGCGCCTGCACCGCGTCAATCACCGGCTCTTCCATCATTTTGCCATTCAGGACTTCGAGATCACGCGCGATACCGATAGCGCAGAAACAATCGCCACGATTCGGGGTCAGGCTGATGTCGAAAATGCGATCTTCAAGGCTCAGACAGTCATTCAGCGCCTGTCCGAGCTTCGACTCCGAAGGCAACTCAATAATGCCGTCGCTGTCATCCCCGAGGCCCAGCTCCGCCGCTGAGCACAGCATGCCGGCAGACGCGACACCCCTGATATTCGCCTCTTTGACGACAACGTCACCCGGTAGGCAGGCTGAAGGGCGCGCAAACGCGGTGATTAAACCGGCGCGGGCATTCGGTGCCCCGCAAACCACCTGACGATCCAGGGTGCCGTCCGTCACGGTACAGATCTTCAGGCGGTCCGCGTCCGGGTGTTGCACGGCTTCTTCGATGCGCGCGACAACGACTTCGTCTAGTGGCCCGCCCGCCGATTCAATACCGTCTACTTCAAGACCCGCCAGGGTCAGCTGCTCGGCGAGCGCGGCCGGATCGCCGTCAATATCGGCCCAGTCACGTAACCATACTTCGGTAATCTTCATCGCGTGTCAGCCCCGAAACTGATCCAGAAACTGCAGATCATTTTCGAAAAACAGGCGCAGATCGGAAATGCCATAACGCAACATCGCCAACCGTTCAACGCCTAGGCCAAAAGCAAAACCGCTGAATTCCGTGCTGTCGATTTCAACATTGGCCAGCACATTAGGGTGCACCATGCCGCAGCCCATCACTTCTAGCCAATCGCTGTAGCCGTGTTCAGAAGATAACCTGATAT
>CAXGUU010000255.1:0-4915 GCA_964012875.1 uncultured bacterium | reverse complement strand
ATGGTGCTCTGCGTTTTCGGCGCCGGGGCGACCCTGGAAGAAACCGTACTCGCATGGGGTGCAGGCGTTTGGAATCTGTTGGGCCTGGCCATGCAATTCACCATCGCAATGGTGGCGGCGCACGCCTGCGTTGCGTCACGGCCAGTTTACCGGTTGTTTAACTGGCTCGCTTCTTTGCCGAATGAAGCGAAGCCCATCCAGGCATTGATTCTTGCCGGCATTTTCTCAATGTTGATGGGGTATCTGAACTGGGCGGTGTGCCTGGTGTCCTGCGCCCTGTTCACACCGTTCATCCTGCGCAAGAATCCCAATGTCGATGTACGGGTCCTCATTTGCGCGTCGTATCTCGGACTCGGCACGGTGTGGCACGGCGGACTGTCGGGGTCCGCGCCCCTGATCCTGGCGACGCCGGGAAATCCGCTGGTCGACCCCGCCAGCGGCACAGCGGTGGTTGAACGGCTCTATCCCGTTACAGAGACACTTTATAACCAATTCAACATCGTCTTCCTGTTTGTGATTGGCAGCGTAGCGTTGTTGGCGACCTGCCTGCTTCATCCGAAGACCGACGTGCGTACGCTGACGCCAGAACAGATCGATCGAATCATGCCGAAACCGCCGGAGCAAGATCCGCCACCGAAGACTCCGGCCGAAGCGATCGATCAGTTCCGTGGATGGATACTACTTGCGCTCATACTGCTCGCCTATCCCCTTGGTCACTCGATCGTGACCAAGGGGTTTGGCACAAGCTGGACCATCAATGCCTATAACATTACCTTTCTGGTCCTCGCGCTCATCCTCCATGGTCGCGCGCCGTCATTTCTTCGGGCATGCAGAAACGGCGTCGATTCAGCCTGGGGCATCATCGTCCAGTTCCCGTTCTATGCGGGTATCTTTGGCCTGCTGCAAAAAACCGATTTAGGCGAATGGTTGGGCGACCTTTTCGCAAACATCGCATCGACCGCGACTTACCCCTGGGTGGTCTACGTCTACTCAGGCGTGATGAACCTGTTCGTTCCATCGGCGGGGTCGAAGTGGATGATCGAAGCGCCCTTCCTGATCCCCGCCGGCCAGCAGCTGGATGTTTCGATCGTGACCGTGTTGTTGGCGTATGCGTACGGTGATTCGACCACCAACCTCATTCAGCCGTTTTTCGCGATTCCCATCCTCGCGGTCACGCGCATGCGCTTTGGCGACATTGTAGGTTACACGTTCATGGTCGCGACGGTTTGCTTCCTCGTATGCACGGCGGCGATGTTCATAATTCCAGCGCAATGGTAGCTGGCACCATACGCTGACGGTGCGCCGCATCCGGGCGCCGCGCTCGCCTCGATAACGGCGTCTAAACCCCACGTCGGTGAGGGTTTTTGTGCCGATTCCCCCTGGCTTCCTGATTTACGCACCATTTTGGGCAGAACCGATCTAAAAGTTGATTTCGCCCTTCTTTCAGCCTTCACAAGTGCGGGACAACCCACGACAATAGCCTGCTTATAAGCCCAAACTTCTTCAAGCTGATCGTCATGCTTATCGTCATATCCCCAGCCAAGACCCTAGACCTGGAAAGCAAGATCAGCACGCACAAACTCACCGTGCCGGAGTTTATCCCGGAAGCAGAGAGGCTCGTGGACGTGATGCGCAAGAAGAACCCTGCGCAGCTGAAAAAGCTTATGGGTATCAGCGACGCGCTGGCCGAACTCAACTTTGAGCGCTTTCAGGACTGGAACGAGCGCCATGATAAAAAGAATTCGCGCCCCGCGATCCTGACGTTTATGGGCGACGTGTATGCGGGGCTGGATGCCGCAAGCTTATCGGCACGGGATCTGGAATTTGCACAAAAGCACCTGCGCATCCTGTCAGGCCTGTATGGCGTGTTACGTCCGCTTGACCGTATGCAAGCCTATCGCCTTGAAATGGGTACTGCGCTGAAGATTCCGCAGAATAAAGATCTCTATCAGTACTGGGGCGAACGCCCGACAGCGGCACTGAATGCGCAGGCGCAAGAACTGAAGACCAAATACCTGATCAATCTTGCTTCGAACGAATACTTCAAGGCGGTTGACTCGAAGCTGCTTGAACCAGAAATCGTGACTCCTGTTTTCAAAGACCGTAAGAACGGTAAGTACAAAGTCCTGAGCTTCTATGCCAAGAAGGCACGCGGTCAGATGACTCGATTTATCGTCGAGAATCGTATTCGCAGACCCGACGGTCTGTGCGATTTTGGCACTGACGGTTATCGATTCAACGAATCGATGTCCTCCAATCAGGAATACGTGTTCACTCGTGACCAGGGTTAGCGACCTGATGCAAAACGTCGTAGGGAAGGCCAGAGGTAAGGCGCGGACGAGACCCGGACCGCAGTTTACCCGGGTAAATGAGACTAGAAGACGAGCCCGCAACGCAGTCCATGGCCCCCGCAGTAATTTGGCACCGTCCTGCCGGGCACGCTTCCGGATCTGACACGGAAACCGGAGCCTTACGGCAGCGGTCGAACAGAGAGCCGGCTCAGCCGAATCCCAACCATTTTCACCAATGGAGATCTTTCGATGATTCGCCTACTTGTATTCGCATTGCTGTCGACCGTCGTCGCAACGACCGCAGCGGAGCCAACGGGTAAGGCGGCGACGCGAATCGCGTTCGAAACCAGCCACGGCAACTTTACGATCGAACTTTTCCCGGCCGAAGCGCCGTTGTCATCTGCGAATTTTCTTCAGTACGCCAAAGACGGTCATTTCGATGGCACGATCTTTCACCGGGTCATCCCGGGATTTGTCATCCAGGGCGGCGGCTTCGATGAGAGCATGAACCGCAAGGCTACGCGCGAGCCGATCTCAAATGAGGCGGACAACGGACTCAAGAATTTACGCGGGACGCTGTCGATGGCACGCACGCAGGATCCAAATAGCGCCTCATCGCAATTCTTTGTGAACCTGGTCGATAACGATTTTCTCGACCACCGCTCAAAAACGCCGCGCGGCTGGGGCTATGCCGTATTTGGTCAGGTCACCGATGGCATGGACACGGTCGACAAAATTGCAGCATCCGAGACCGGTCGCGCTGGCGGCATGAGCGACGTTCCCTTGCAACCGATCGTAGTGCGCCAGGCGCGCATCGTCGAGTAGGCGACGCCGCGGCGAAGAGACAAAGCGCGTGCCTTTTCTCATATCAATGAAGGATAAGCCAGGTAGCTCTGCCCTGCGGCAGGCCACGCGCGAAGCCCATCTCGAATACATCGCGCCATATACCAATCGCCTTCTGGCCGGTGGCGGATTTTTGAACGATGACGGCTCGGTTTGCACCGGTGGCATCATCATTCTGGATACTGACGATCGCGAAGAAGCAGAGTTGTTCGCAGCCAACGATCCCTACACCAAAGCAGGATTATTCGAATCCGTTGAGATTACGCGCTGGCGCAAAGTTTTCTTCAACGGCGAGCGAGTCAGCTGACCGCCTGCTTTTAATCCGGTTTCGATTCGCTCCCGTGTCCCTGTTATCGCTAGACGAAGTTACCCTCGAGTTTGGTGAACAGCGAATATTTCGTGATACCAGTTTTAATCTGGAGCCTGGCGAGCGCGTTTGCCTGGTCGGGCGTAACGGGGCCGGTAAATCAACCCTGTTCAAACTGATCAGCGGTGCCATTGAGCCGGACAGTGGCGAGATCAGGCGTCGCAGCGACGTTCATATCGCGCAACTCGAACAGGCACTACCCCGGGACCTGGACGAAACGGTCAAGGGCTTTGTCGCCGGTGGGCTAGCCGCACATCAGGCCCTCATCGACCGCTACCGCGAGCTGACGGCAACAGAACTAGCTCGCGAGGAACTGCGTGAACTTGAAGATTTGCAGCGCCGCATAGAGACGCATGGCGGCTGGGACCTGGAGACCCAGGTGCAAACCATCATCACCACGCTCGACCTGCCGGCCGGCCGAAAGCTGAACGAACTTTCCGGCGGGTGGCAGCGGCGCGTGGCGCTCGCGCGCGCGCTGGTAAGCAAACCCGACATCCTGCTGCTGGACGAGCCAACCAACCACCTGGATCTCGATGCCATTCATTGGCTCGAAAGCCGGGTGCGCTCATATGATGGCAGCGTCATCTTCATCACGCACGATCGCGCTTTCCTGCGCGCGCTGGCGACGCGCATTGTCGACATTGACCGGGGTGCATTACGCAGCTGGCCTGGTGATTACGATCGTTATCTCAAACTCAAGGAGCAGACACTCAGCGACGAAAAACGCCATAACGCCCTGTTCGATAAGAAGCTGGCCGAGGAAGAAGCGTGGATCCGTCAAGGTATCAAAGCCAGACGTACCCGCAATGAAGGTCGGGTGCGGGCCTTGCTCGAGATGCGAGAACATGCCGAGGCGCGCATCAAACCCGAAGGTACGGCGCGCATCGTTGTCCAAAGCGGGGAACGCTCGAGCCGTCGCGTGATCCAGGCACGTAACCTGAGCTACGGTTTCGACGAAACGCCGCTGTTCGAAAAGCTGTCACTAAAAATTATGCGCGGCGACCGAATCGGTTTGATCGGCAACAACGGCGTCGGCAAAAGTACCTTGGTCAAATTGTTGCTCGGCGAACTGTCGCCCCAATCAGGCACGCTGAAACGCGGCGAAAACCTGCAACTGGCCTACTTCGATCAGACCCGACGCCAACTCGATCGAAGCAAGACGGTTGCGGAGATCGTGGGCGATGGTCGTGATTACATCGAAATCAACGGTAAACCACGCCATGTGGTGGGTTACCTCCGCGGTTTCCTCTTCACGGCAAAGCGCGCGATGACGCCTGTCGGCTACCTGTCGGGCGGTGAGTGTAATCGGGTCATTCTGGCCGAACTTTTTACCCGCCCGAGTAACTTTCTGGTACTCGACGAACCGACCAACGACCTCGACGTCGAAACACTAGAGGTCCTTGAGGAACAACTG
>CAXGUU010000254.1:0-4928 GCA_964012875.1 uncultured bacterium | reverse complement strand
TCCATATTTTCGATATAGTCAGGTCCGGCTTCGCTGTATTTCGCATACTTGTCCTTGGTGGTGCCGCGGGTAAAGTAGGCGCCTTCGGTCGGATGGGTTCCCGGGTAGGTGCGGAACGGGATGCCGTCGGTATCGACGTCGAGGTAGCGGGCGAACGACTCGCCGCGCTCAAGCATTTCGCGGGTCATAACTTTTCCGCGGTCGTAGTGCCGGCTGTCGTCCCACTGCAGCGGCTTGCACAATCGCTCGTTCATGCCGATATCGAGATCGAGCATGATAAATACGGGTGTTTGCAGTCTGTCAGCGAGATCGAAGGACGCGGCTGCAATTTCGAATGCCTCTCTGGGATCTTCCGGAAAAAGCAGGACCTGCTTGGTATCACCGTGAGACGCGTAGGCACATGACAGCAAATCAGATTGCTGCGTTCTGGTCGGCATACCCGTAGACGGGCCGCCGCGCTGTACGTCGAAGATGACAGCCGGAATCTCAGCGAAATAGGCAAATCCCAGAAATTCCTGCATCAGCGAGATGCCGGGGCCTGAGGTTGCGGTGAATGCACGTGCGCCGTTCCAACCAGCGCCGATCACCATACCAATTGAGGCAAGTTCATCTTCGGCCTGAATAATGGCGTAGCTCGCTTTGCCGGAATCGGGATCATGCCGAAATCGTTTGCAATGGCGCTCGAACGCTTCTGCTACTGACGACGACGGCGTGATCGGATACCAGGCGGCTACGGTTGCGCCGCCGTAAACTGCGCCTAGCGCCGCGGCACTGTTGCCCTCGAGAAAAATCTTGTCGCCGACACTATCTGATTGTCTTACGCGCAATCCGATCGGACATTCAAATTCGGACAAGGCATAGTCGCGTCCCATTTTCATGGCCTGCATGTTCGACTGGAGCAATGCTTCTTTGCCGCGAAACTGCTCGGCCACGAGGGCCTGCATCGACTCGATATCGATGTCGAGAAGTGCGGTTAGGGCACCGACATAAATGATGTTCTTAAACAGTTGCCGCTGTCTGGCATCGCGATATGCGCGATTACAGAGCATCGTTATAGGCATACCGATGACATGAATATCATCGCGAAACTTTCCGGCCGGCATCGGTTTAGTTGAGTCGTAGAAGAGGTAGCCACCGGGCTCGATTTCGGCGACGTCCTGGTCCCATGTTTGCGGGTTCATTGCGACCATCATGTCGACGCCACCGCGCCGCCCTAACCAGCCATCGCCGGAAATCCGCACTTCGTACCAGGTGGGAAGGCCTTGGATGTTGGAAGGGAAAATGTTGCGCGGGCTGACCGGAACGCCCATTCGCAATATTGACTTTGCGAACAGGGCATTGGCCGATGCCGAACCCGAACCGTTGACGTTGGCGAACTTAACGACGAAGTCGTTGACAGCCTCGATTGATTTCATGGTTTTCGGAGTGTTTCCCGAAAGGTCGGCAGTTAAATAGTTGACAGGAGTGTGCGGTTGCTCGCGCCTAGGCCGCCTTGCGGCCGGGGCTGCTGTTCCCGCAACCAGGCCCGGCGTGTTCCATCTCGAGCAAATGCTTCTGCATGTCCCAGGCGCCCGTCGGACAGCGTTCGGCGCACAAACCACAATGCAGGCACACGTTTTCGTCTTTCACCATCAGGTTACCGGTATTCAGTTTCCCTGAGGCGTAAAGATCCTGTCCGGCCTCCTCGGCCGGCGCCCGCAGCCGCGTTCGCAGATCGGCTTCTTCACCATCATGTGTGAAATTGATGCAATCCGTCGGGCAGATATCTACGCACGCGTCGCATTCGATGCAAAGATTGTCCGTGAATACGGTTTGAATGTCGCAATTCAGACAGCGGTCCGCTTCCGCCAACGCAAGTGTCTGGTCGAAGCCAAGTTCCACTTCCACTTTTATGTTGGCGAGCGCCTGCTTGAGATCTTTCAATGGCACTTTGTAACGAAGATCATCGGATATATCGTTGTCATAACTCCACTCGTGAATGCCCATTTTCTGGGAACTCACGCCGACATTGGGAGGCGGGCGGTCGGCGACTTCTTCCCCGTTCAGGTAGCGGTCAATGGATATCGCGGCTTCATGTCCGTGGGCGACGGCCCAAATGATGTTCTCAGGGCCAAAAGCGGCGTCGCCACCAAAAAATACGTTGGGAATCGATGACTGCATGGTGATGCGATCGACCACGGGCATATCCCACTCGCCAAACTCCAGACCGATGTCGCGCTCGATCCACGGGAAAGCGTTTTCCTGCCCTACGGCAATGAGGACGTCGTCGCACTCAAAGTGCTGATCAGGTTCGCCAGTAGGAATCAGCTTGCGGCGACCGTTTTCATCGTACTCAGCGCGGACCGCCTCGAAGGTCATGCCGGTCAACCTGCCATCGTCGTGTTCGAAAGTTCTGGGCACGAGGAAATTCAGAATCGGAATGCCTTCGTGCTGGGCGTCTTCTTTTTCCCAGGGTGACGCTTTCATCTCTTCAAACCCTGATCGCACGATGACTTTGACGTCATTCCCGCCAAGGCGCATCGAGGAACGGCAGCAATCCATCGCGGTGTTGCCGCCACCGAGGACGATCACACGCTTGCCGACCGAATTGATATGGCCAAATGCAACCGACGAGAGCCAATCGATGCCGATGTGGATGTTTGCCGCGGCTTCCTGACGTCCCGGGATTTCGAGGTCGCGTCCTCGAGGTGCGCCGGTGCCCACGAACACAGCATCAAAGTCCTGGTCCAGCACCGACTTCAGCGAATCGATCCAGACTCCACCCTTGTAATCGACACCGAGGTCGAGGATATAGCCGACTTCTTCGTCGATGATTTCCTCCGGCAGCCGGAATTTGGGGATCTGGCTGCGAATCATGCCGCCCGCGCGGTCCTCGCCGTCGAATACAACGACCTCATAGCCCAGCGGTGCCAGATCGCGAGCAACGGTGAGCGAGGCCGGACCGCCGCCGATGCAGGCGATGCTTTTGCCGTTCTTGCGCTTGGATGGTGCCGGCAGGCGTGCGCTGATGTCGCCCTTATAGTCGGCAGCCACGCGTTTCAGCCGGCAAATAGCAACAGGTTCTTCCTCCACTCGCCCGCGTCGGCAGGCAGGCTCGCAGGGTCGATCGCAGGTGCGCCCGAGAATCCCGGGGAATACGTTCGACTTCCAGTTGACCATGTAGGCGTCAGCGTGTCGCCCCTGGGCGATCATCCGGATGTATTCCGGTACCGGCGTGTGAGCCGGACAGGCCCACTGGCAGTCGACGACCTTGTGAAAATAGTCGGGATTGCTGATATCTGTGGGCTTCAAGCTTCGGTCCTCCCCTGGGGTTTCGCTGTCCGAAATCCCGCTTCCAAACCCGGTGATTAGAGGCGTCTGATTCTACGCTCGCCGACCTCCTGCGTACAACATTGTCGGCGTTTCTATCTGTGCCCGAACGTGATCGCTTACCGCGCTTGGTTTGCCAGACCAATCCTTGTAAGCTTCGGCGCCGTGCAGCTCTTTCCCGGACCCCACTACCGCGTCATCGATTGCGTAGGCATGCCGCAGGTCACGCGCTTCATCGCGCGCGCACTCGGGCCCTATGACACCAGCGCTCTGGAGTGGCTGAAACTACTGCCTCTGATGCGCAAAACCCTGCTCCACGGCCTCTGTGAATTTCCCTGGGAGCCGGGCGCCGCTGATACGGGTGAGGCCCATGGTTATCGCATCCGCGCCAGCGTTAATGTTGAGATGGCACCGCCATTTACTTATTTGCACTGGGGGCGCACGCCGTCGGCAACGAATCCGCGCGGTTGGGTATCTGGTGAGGTTGAGTACCATTTTTCTGACTTGGAAGAATGCGCCGTCCATACCCTGGCTCATGAGTGCTTTCACTTCCTGAGTGACTCGGGCCAGGTCGATGAGAAAAATACCGAAGCCAACGCCAACTGGTGGGCAGATGACTGGCTCGCCACCTACCAGCAGGAAATTTCTGCCGACCACGTTCAGGCGACCGCGTCCTAGAAGCGGTCTCAAAAATAATTGCGGGAGCGCCGATGGCTGTTTTCGTGCAGTTCAAGGCGCAAGGAGCGGGGTTTAGCTGCGCTAGATGAGCGACGAGCAACGCGGAAATGTGCGAAAACAGCCATCTGCCCTCCGGGTTGGGTCTGAAAAGCACATCTAAAGCGTTACGGCGCTTGGAAATAGAACCACTATTCTCTGCGCACCACAGCCTTGCAGCTCTGCGTTTCAGGCACCAACGCGACCGCAATTATTTTCGAGGCCGTTTCTAATGATACTCTTATCTGCTGAACTCGCAGCTCGTTTCAATTGCGCTGCAGCAATCAAATAGAGGAGTTTTTGATGAAGGCAGTCGTTGCTCACGAAGTCGATAATTTTTCCGTCGTCAATGTCGATCTCGACCCGCCCAAGACCGGCGAGGTGCTGGTCAAAATGCAGGCAACGGGGATCTGCCATTCCGACCTGTCGATCATCAACGGTACGATCCGCTGGAAACTGCCATCCGTTCTCGGGCACGAAGGTGCGGGCATTATTGAGCAGGTCGGTGAAGGCGTGACCCAGGTCAAGCCCGGGGACCACGTGGTGCTGTCATTTGTACCCAATTGCGGCCACTGCTACAACTGTGAACGTGCGGAGCCACATATGTGCCGCATGAACAAACCCCATGGTGGGCTGCTTGACGGCACCAGCAGGGTCAAGATGAACGGTGAGGAAATCGCGGTCATGTCCTTCCTTGGTAACATGGCCGAATACTGCGTTGTCCCAGAAGCCTGTGTCGTGTCTATCGATAAATCCTACGATTTCAAAGCGGCCGCCCTGGTTGGTTGCGGCGTGACGACTGGTGTTGGTGCTGCGATCAAGACTGCCGAAGTCAAACCCGGTTCAACCGTCGCGGTCTTTGGTTGTGGTGGCGTTGGTCTGAACGTCATTCAGGGCGCGCGTAT
>CAXGUU010000253.1:0-4932 GCA_964012875.1 uncultured bacterium | reverse complement strand
AAACATGTTGAGGAACAGAAGACGATGTGCGGTCTGTGTTCCCGACTGCGGCGAGGGATTCTCTACTCGTTTGCGGCGGAGCACGGCATTTCAAGAATCGCGCTTGGGCATCATCGCGATGACCTGGTCGAAACGCTGTTCCTCAACATGTTTTTTGGTTCAAAACTGAAGACGATGCCACCGAAGCTGGTTAGCGACGACGGCCGTCATGTTGTCATCAGACCGCTCGCCTATTGCAGCGAACACGATATCGAAGCCTATGCGAGGGCGCGTGATTTTCCGATCATTCCGTGCAATCTGTGCGGCTCCCAGGAGCACCTCCAGCGAGTCAAGATCAAGTCCATGCTGGCAGCGTGGGAAGCAGAGCAACCGGGCCGCACCGACAACATCTTTCGTGCCATGCAAAATGCAGTGCCATCGCACCTGGCCGACTCCAGCCTCTTTGATTTCGATTCGCTTGGCCAAACGCAAGGGCACAACGACGCGACGGCGTCCGACTGGTTCAATGGATGACCGCTTGGAAATTGTCGCCGGACTCGGTTCGCAACGAAGGTCGTTCAAATCATGGCACTAAAACTCTATACGTCCGAAGTCTGCCCTTACGCACAGCGAACCCGCATCGTGCTTGCGGAGAAGAACATTGGGCACGACTGTGTGGAAATTGATATCGATGCCAAACCCGAATGGTTCGCGAAGCTCACACCTGCCGGCCGCGTACCGGTAATCGATCATGATGGGTTCGTGTTGTGGGAATCGGCGACGGTCAACGAATACCTTGATGCCGCCTTTCATGGCCCAACGCTTATGCCAGCCACAGAGCGCGAAAAAGCAGTTCTGCGTAACGAAATTCGTCACTTCGACACGAATTTTCTCGTCGATTTCTACAATCTCTTGTTCACCCAGGACAGCGCCGGGCAACGTGAAATGTGCGATGTGGTCGGCCGCGCGTTTGGTTTTCTGGAACTGCGGTTGCGCGATATTTCTGCGGACGGGCCATTCTGGATGGGGCCTATTGTGACGCTGGCCGATTGCGCAATGTTTCCGTTCTTCGAGCGACTGGAAGTGTTCAAACATTATCGAGGACTGACGCTACCTGTTGAGTGTGTACGTCTCAGGCAGTGGTTTGAGGCTGTGACTCAACGTCCCGCATTTCGATCGTCGATGCACGATCTTGACTATTTCATTCCGCAGTACGCCGCCTATGCGAACGGTGCCGGGCAGGGATTATCGGCCCAGGCTTTTCGATCCGGTCGCGTAAACTAGAAACGGTATTTTTTATTATTTCAATTTGAGCAGACAAAAATGAAAGTCGGAATATTTTGCATTCAGCCGGACATGGACGCGAATCCCGCGCGTGTGGCGGCGCACGCTGAAGCACTGGGATTTAACTCGTACTGGGCGCCGGATCACATCATTCTGCCAGCCAAATACGAAACCAAATATCCGGGCAATTCCGGCGACGGCCCTGACCCAGACTACCTGTGGAAAATGCCGGACCCCTTAATCGCCCTCATGCATGCGGCGACTGCGACGACGACCTTGCAAATCGGCACCGCGGTACTGCTCGTTCCCGAACGTCATCCGCTGCATCTCGCCAAAGAAGTCGCGTCGCTCGATAGTTTCAGCGGCGGCCGTTTTCATTTCGGCATTGGCGCCGGCTGGAATCGGGAGGAATGTGAGATTTTCGGTGGCGATTTTGATCATCGCTGGAGCCAGGTTCGCGAGGCAGTCGAAGTGATGAAAACCTGCTGGGTGGACGACGAGTCGGAACACCATGGCAAGTACTACGATTTCCCGCCCGTGAAGTGCTATCCAAAACCGGCCCAGCGCCCGCATCCCCCGGTGTACCTGCCGAGCATTATGTTCGGCGATAGCTGGGCGAAGCGTGTGTTCCGACGCATTGTTCGCTGGGGCGATGGCTGGTTGCCGGTTGTTGCGAATGTTGATCAGATCGTTGACGGTGTAAACCAGATTCGCGAGATCCAGGCCGAAGAAGGCAAGGAGGACAAGCACATCCGCGTTACCGTTCTCGGTGGTGAAGACCAGTGGCGCACACGCCGTGAGCTGGACGCATTCGAAGGGAGTGGTGCGGAAGAAGTTCTGATCTGGATTAAGGCGCCTAAGCTGGACGGCATCCTGAGCGAACTCGACGCACTTGCCGCGGAATTGCTTTAGGTTTTTTACCTGGCCTCAGTGGTGGCCGCCGATGGTTATCCTGCGGATCTATACGCCCGACTCCATACTGGGAACGAGGGCGACGTCAGTTTCTATGTCGACTGCTGTGCAGATGTCGGGCGCATACTGGAACTGGGTTGCGGGCAGGGGCGCATAGCTGGTGAACTGGTCGCGGCCGGGCACGACGTCGTCGGTATCGATATCGATGAAAGCGCCTTGTTGCGGGCGCAACAGCGCGGCGTCTCGGTGTTCCTCGCTGATATGGCCGAATTCGATCTGGGGCAACAGTTTGACGTTGTTATCGCACCCTATAATGCGCTCTACTGTCTGCTCACAGATCAAGCGCTCGGTGACTGTCTGCGCAAAGTTGTCAAGCATTTGCGATCGGGAGGCAGGTTTATCTTTGATGTTTACCATGCAGATCATCTGGAGCGCGCTGAGTACGCCACGCTAGATACTGCCGAGGCCTGGATTGGCACGATCGATTTTGACGGCCAGACTTGGGATGTATACGAAGCCAGTGTGAGGGCGGATGGAGGACGCCAGATTGAGGTGACGTATCGGCACGTCTCGCACGCAGATTCGCGCGAGCTCGAGGCGGTACTGCGCCATCGTTATTTCCTGCGCCGCGAAATCGAGACGATGTTACTGGCGTGCGGGTTTAACGTTCGGGCCTGCATGGACGCCTTTCCGAATGCATCGAGTGCGCCCGATGAGCGAATGTTGATCATCGAATCGATGGTGGGTTGAGGGAACTGCTGAACGAATTTTCGTTGGCGTAGCTGCTACGCCGGTGCAGGCTCACCATACTGCTCGTGAACGGCACGACGAAGAATTTTGCCTATGGCAGATTTAGGGAACTCGGAAGTGATGACGACTGAACGCGAGATTTTGTACCCGGTCAGGTACTGACGGCACCAGTCGATCACTGCGCTTTCATCGAGGTTCGGCTTCCTCGCTACAACGACAAGGCGTAGGGTTTCATCTGATACCTTGTCCGGCACTCCGATTGTCACTGCTTCGGCGATGTCCGGTGGCTGACCGCGGTGTCTTCGATTTCGTTGGGATAGACGTTAAAGCATGTCGCAGCTGTTCGCGGCGAGCCGCCAATTCACAATTGTAAGCGTCCACGAGTGTCGCGAGGGCGTTACTGTCACGGCCGGTCTGAGTGGTGGCTGTGGTCTGCATGAGCTTTCTCCGGTTGACGGAAAGTGTCTAAGCAGCATGTGTGCCAGTGTTGTTTTATGAGCCCGGAATATAAAATACGTTCATGAAATATATTATTTTTTCATCAGGTCGAGCGAGTTCGTCGGCCCCGCTGGGCAGCTAATACAGCGTTATTACCCGGAGGGTTGTCGGCGTTCTACGAAAAATTCAGAAGCTGTAGTTGCCTTCGAGTTTGACGCCACGTACGTCAAGTTCGGTTCGTGCTCTGGGGCTGACCTGCCCGGCGAGCAGCACGGTGAAACTCGCGAGCGAGTGGTCTTCCCGTATGCGTACCAGCGCCATCGCCGCTGCGCCCACTGTTTCGGTCCAGGCCAGGTAGTCGAGTGGCAACGCCAGCACGGCGGCGTTCGAACGCGTCACCACAGTTGGAAATCGCGATTGGGTGATGACTTCTGTCAGATTCGACCGATACAGGTTATAGCTGGCGAGCATACGTGCGTAGTTGACGTAGGCCAGGGCGTCAGCTTCGGTCGTAGCTGAGTTGGCCGCTTCAAAGAGCCAGTCAATATGTTCAACGGGCCCAAGTAATTGGACAAAGCTGCTGAAGTAAAGCCGTGTTCTCGGCGTAAACGCCTTGTGTGTCAGAAAACCGATGCGCGTACGCGGCGGCACATCCATGCGTACCAGTGCTTCGGAAACCTCCCCGTTAATTTCCTCGCCAGCCGTGTTTTTCAGCCGCGAATCGAGGCGGGCTTCGAGTACGCCACTGCCAAAGCGTGGAGCTCGGTAGGGGTTTCTGAGCAGCGGTGAGAAGGAGAATCGCGTATTGCCCGCACTGCGCGCGTCGGCAACGGTCCCGAGTAAACGCTGAAGCACTCTGTTACTGCTATAAACATCGACACCCAACTGTGCCGCCGCCGCACGTTTGTGTGGGTTCGGATTCAGATCGAGGCGGGCGATCGCGCCAACCGATTGCTGCGCATCATCTTCTCCAAGGTCGAACGTCTGCTCAAGGTTGTACTGAATGTTACCGAGCAGTTGTGCGGCAGTTCCGACCGGATCAGACAGGATATCGACGACGCGCTCTGAGTCGACGCCGCGGCGACCACCGGGATTCCGGTCGAAGCGGGTCTCTTCGCCTTCAAGCCGGGGCCGGACTTCGGCTATGGTCGCAATTTCAAACAGCCGCTGCCTGAGCATTGCTACAGAAGCAACATTGTAGGTGGCATAGTCTGACGATATCGAGAAATGATAAAAATTGTATTCGGCGACAACTTCCGCGTTGATGTTATAAGCGACAGAATGGAGCAATGCCGGCGGCAGCACGGTTTCGACTTCAACCGGGCCTACCGTCTCGTAATCCGGATCGGCAGCGAACACCGGGCAATTCAGCGCAATTAGCAGCAAAAAGATCAGGCAATCTACCTTTGTCCGCATAATCATCAGGATTCCAACAGTCGTTTTAAGTTGTCGAGCGTGCCGCGGCCGGTTTCTCGATTTGCTTCCCGGGCAGCACTCTTTCCTTCCAGCAGTAGTTCATCTTGCGGCAGCTCGTTTAAGAAACGGCTTGGCTCGCAAGTTTCAATTTGC
>CAXGUU010000252.1:0-4952 GCA_964012875.1 uncultured bacterium | reverse complement strand
TGCGTCCGCGCATGACATCCAGTTGTGCGCTACCCGGTACCCAGCGCGATCCGATGACAATACTGTCCGGTGAACGCAATGCGTCCAGGCTGAACGTGGCCCGTTGCGACGGCCCTTGTGCGAGTTCGTCACCCATGCGTTCCGTTAACACCAGTAACTGGCGCATCCTTACGTCAAGCGCTTCGCGGCCAAGGTCCAGCGACGCCACCATGGCGTCATCTATGCGCACGTCAAACCAGCTGTCGATGCCGCGCCGCAGAAAATCAAGCGAGAAACCGTACAGTATCAACACCGGCACAACTGCCAGAACGACGAATATGATTAACATGCGCAAGGTCAGTCTGGCGCCGTGCTGTCGCGCGCGCAATTGCTGAATCAGGCGGCGCACGTTGATGCCGATCAGAAAGACAAAGGCCAGCAAGCCGATGCTGTTGGTCAGCAGAAGGATTGAAAACAACGCACCGAATTTATCGGAGTTCTGTATGGCGCCGCCCATCAGGATCAGAGAGCCGAGCAGGGACACGGTCAGAAGCCCTACTGAGCCAAGGGCGACCGCCCGCCGCTTCAGCGCGTCAGCGGCCATCGATGCCAACCTGTGGACATGCGCCAACCCGGCGTAAGGTATGCGACCGCGATCATCGGGGCCGGCAGAGATTCAATGTCGAGCCGCAACCGAAGGGCGAGCATGAGTTCGCTATCGCCCGGCAGGTCGTTGATGTCGACCAGGGCCAGGTCGTCGATTCGCCCCAGGTGATCGAGCGCAAGTCCAAGCGAGCTGAACACGTTTCGTTCGTCTGTTATTGAGTCACTGACTACGAATTGGTCGCTTAGTGCATGGCGTTCAATAGATAATTTTCGGTGCGTGCTGAAAACTTCTTTGTCGGGGAAATAACGGCGCACCCTAGTGATGCGAAAATCGAGATCGAAAACCAGCGGGATACCGCTGTTCAGCGCCCCAAGGGCATCTTCGGAAAAGCTGAGTTCGGTATTTGAGTTAACCGACACAATATCGTTTTGGACGACATTCGAGGCGCCGAGTACGGTAATGTCTCCCGCGAGCGCTGACGTGCCGAGGAGCGTCCAGCTCAGCACCACGCTCGGGAGCAGCATCCGTGCTCTCATTTTCGCGACGAATCCCGTTTCACCAGTCGGCAGTAGTAGAAGCCGTCCATATCGCGTTCGCCAGGCAAAACCTGGCGCCCGAAGCGCGTTGGGTGTCCACAGTTGAGGTCAAGCGGTTCGACTTGCATATCCGGTGTGGTTTTCAGGACCTGTTCGATCGTGGCATCGTTTTCCGACACCAGGACACTGCACGTAACATAGAGGAGGGTACCCCCATCGGCCAGCAACGGCCATAGTCCTTCAATGATCTGACACTGGCGTTCGTTTAATTCGGGCAGTTGCCCGGCGCTACGGTGAAAGCGAATATCAGGATGTCGGCGAATTACACCGGTCGCCGAGCACGGCGCGTCGACAAGAATGCGATCAAAACGCCTACCATCCCACCATTCGCCTGGTGCGACAGCACTACCGCAGATGACTTCGGCCTCGAGTCGCAGCCGCTGCAGGCCTGCGCGAAGCCGAAACAGGCGTTTTTCAGAAATATCGAGAGCAACGACTTCGGAGTTTTCGCCACAATGTTCAAGCAGGTGCGCGGTTTTGCCGCCGGGTGCGGCACATGCATCAAGCACACGCTGACCGGATTGGACATCAAGAAGTACCGAGGCCAGCTGCGCAGCCTCATCCTGGACGGAAACCAGACCGTCCTCGAATCCCGGTAGATTTTCGGTCCTTTGCGCCTGCTTCAACAAAATACCGGCATTAGAGAACTCGGTCCGGGCCGACTCGAACCCGTGTTCGCTTAGCAATGCTCTGTATGCGTCGCGGTCGGTCAGCCGTTGGTTGATGCGCAAGGTGAGCGGCGGCTGCTGATTATTCGCAGACAGTATTGCCGACCAGTGCTCAGGTTGGTCACGGCGTATCAGGTCGATCAGCCATTGCGGGTGTTCGTAGCGGGGCTGTTCAGCCCGCGGTGGGTCGGCCTCGCTGTTTCGTGAACGCAGCACGGCATTGACAAGGCCGCGCGACCACGGCTTCTTGAGCGCTTTGCATGCTGCGACACTTTCATTGACCGCGGCGTGCGGCGGGACACTCATAACACGCAGTTGATACAGACCGCTCAGCAACAAACAGTGGATGTCCGCATCCTTTTTCCTGAGCGGCTTTTTGATCTGCTGCGCCAACGACTCTGATAAAGAAAAATAATGTCTTAAGACGCCGTATATGCAGGCCATAACGAATGCTTGATCCTGAGGACTGTGAACATCGCGGTGGACCTCAGCGGTGATGGCAGTCAGCGAGTCACCATCATAGATGATCCTTCGCAATGCACCGGCAATGATCGTCCTCGTATTTCGGTTGCGGTTGTTCAGAGCAGTTTGCCGTAGCCGTTAACGAAGGCGGCCGCCGTCATGGGCGTCTTACCGGGCGGTTGCAAGCGCGTTATGGTGTATGTCCCGTCGCCCGTCTGGAAAACCAGACCCTCGGCGTCTGCGCGTAAAGCGGTCCCCGGTTGAGCATCTGCCGACCGAGCAGTGGGGTATCCTTCAATGATTTTCACGGACTGCTCGTGAAGTCGAAAGCGCGCGCCGGGTTGTGGAATTAGCGCGCGAATACGTCGGTCGATTACAGTAGCTGAATTCCGCCAGTCGATGTCGCGGTCGGATGCCGTCACCTTTTCCGCGTAGGTCACCAGGTTTTCTTTCTGGGGCATTTCGTTGATAGCACCGTCGCGGTAGCACTGGATCGCTTCTATCAGCGTAATTGCTCCAAGGTCGGCGAGCTTATCGTGAAGCGAACCGCCGGTTTCGTTGTCGCTAATGGTGCAGGCGCGGGTTAACCAAACGGGCCCCGCGTCAAGCTTTTCGACGACCCGCATGATGGAAATCCCGGTTTCGGTGTCGCCCGCCATAATCGCGCGTTGTATTGGTGCTGCGCCTCGCCACCGCGGCAGCAATGATGCATGTACATTCAGGGGGTAACGAACCGCCGACAAGGCAGCTACGGGTAGGATAAGCCCATAGGCTGCAACGATCAGTAGTTCGGCTTCCAATGCCTTGAATTCATGAATCGCACTTGCATCGTTGAATGTCTGCGGCTGCCGGATAGGCCGCTCGTTCGCAATCGCCAGCTGCTTGACCGGCGACATCGCGAGTTTTCTGCCACGGCCCGCGGGTCGATCCGGCTGGGTATACACAGCGCAGACATCGATGGCGGGGTCGTCTAGCAATGCGCGCAAAGATGGTGCGGCGAATTCCGGCGTTCCGGCAAAAATGACGCGAAGACGATTCATCTGTGCAGGTTAGGAAGTCCGGACATGGTCACGTGAGCCTGTGCGGCCTGCGCACCCGTGTGTGCGTTTCCCGCAGCCGGAGCTATACGGAGAGGCGCTGTTCCTTTTCGAGCTTCTTGCGGATGCGCGATTGCTTCAGCTGTGAGAGATAGTCGACGAATAACTTGCCGTCCAGGTGGTCAATTTCATGTTGAATGCAGACCGCCAGAAGGCCATCTGCCGCTAGTTCAAACGTCCGGCCGTCGCTATCGAGTGCCTTGATCGTCACCCGCTCCGCCCGCTCGACTGTTTCGAATATGCCGGGAACGGAGAGGCAGCCTTCTTCCATTTCCTCGGTGCCATCTGTGGCGACGATTTGCGGATTGATGAGATGGTGCGGATCCGAACCATCGCGCGAGACGTCAATCACCACGACGCGGCGATCAACATTGATCTGGGTCGCGGCCAGACCGATACCGGGGGCGTCGTACATGGTTTCGAACATGTCATCAACGAGAGTCCGCAATTCATCATCAAACACCGACACATCCTGTGCTTTGGTGCGTAGTCTCGGATCGGGATGATGAAGGATGGGTCGTAGGGCCACGATTTGATGACTTTGAATGGGATTTTGGCCAGAATAGTTCTAAGCCACTGATTATTCAATAAGAATTAGAGGTTTCGGCTGGGTTTCGCCAATAGCTAGCCGGTATTTCTTTTTTTAAGATTTCTGCTAAGCTACATTAAAGAAATGACGTAAGATTATTGATATGTCAAGGAAAATTTATGTTTTTCTTGCGTCGCTGCTGTGTTGCTACTTCGTTGTTGCAGACGAAGTCGAAATCCGCGACGACAACCCAGGAATCTACACCGTTGTAAAAGGCGACACCCTATGGGACATCGCCGGGCGGTTTCTGACCCGTCCATGGCAATGGACCGAAATCTGGGAATTCAACCCTCAGATTGAGAATCCGCATCTGATCTATCCGGGCGAAGTCATTGCACTGAAATACGTCGACGGCAAACCGACCCTGAGCGTGGTGGATGCGAGTGATGCTGGCGGTAGTGGTACTGTGCAGGTCGTCCCCAATCGGGGCCGACTGGTGAAGTTGTCACCGACGATTCGCGAATCGCGCCGCGAAGCAGCGGTCACAGCGATCCCACTTGATGCGATTCAGCAATTTCTGTCCCGCCCGCAGGTTGTTGATGAAGAAGAATTGAGCGATTCAGCTTATGTCGTCGGCAGTCAGGATGAGCACCTTACGTTTGGCAGTGGCCATCGTGTTTACGTCAGGGGGCTGGATGACCAATCCTCAGGCAAGTTCGGAATTTATCGCCAGGGTGATGCCTATGTCGACCCCGATAGTGAGGAAGTTCTGGGCTATGAAGCAGAACAGGTAGGCAACGCTATCGTCGAACGATTCGGCGACCCGGCAACCGTACTCATCGTCAGAGCGTCGAAGGAAATTCTCAAGGGTGACCGCTTGCTCCCGCAAGCTGAGGACAGGATTCCAGAATTTATTCCGCGCGCGCCCGCAGGCGCGATTGACGGCAAGATTATTTCTTTGATGAACGGCGTCAACCAGATCTCGCAGCACCAGGTCGTAGTACTCAATCGGGG
>CAXGUU010000251.1:0-4952 GCA_964012875.1 uncultured bacterium | reverse complement strand
TGACCGCCGCGGTGAAATCTGGAAGTCCTTCGAGCCTGGCTTCTCCTACTACGATACGACCCACAACCAGACCAACTACCCGGGCATGCCGGACTACGGTAGCCACGTGAAGAAGGCTACCGATGGCCGTTCGGAATGGAGCTGGAACTGGGTGATCTCCAACGACATCCAATCGAAGCGTATTACACGCTTCTGTCAGTCCGAAACCTGTCAGGGCGGTTGGAAGTCTGGTTGGGACAACCAAGGTTCCGCCGAGGACTTCGTCAACCAGTACATGACCAAGACGGCCATGCGCCGCCTGGGTACATAAGCTGGGTACATAATTCCAGTCGAGAGACGTTGGAAATCAACCGCGGGACGGGCGACTGTCCCGCGGTTTTTTTTTGACGCTTCCGGCCCCAACTCAAACCAACCTACGATCCGCAATCAAAAATGAGGCCTAACCACACGATTGTTTTTTGTGAGTGCGGAACGTGAGCTGACCCAATTTACGATTCAACCTGAGCCAAACACCCATGAATGACGCGCCCAACAACGCCAGGCACATCCTCGTCGTCGGTGGCGGCACCGCCGGCTGGATGACCGCGGCCCTGATAGCAAAAACTTGGATCCCGCGTGGCCACAAGGTGACCCTGCTGGAATCTAGAGACATTGGAATCATCGGTGTTGGTGAAGGCTCGACGCCGAAAATGCGGCGCTTCTTCGATGACCTCGGCGTGCCTGAACAGGAGTGGATGCCAGCCTGCAATGCAACTTACAAATGCGGTATTCGCTTTCCCGACTGGGCCACACGGAAGGGATTCCGCAGCTACTACCATCCGTTTTTTTCCCAGGACGATGACCAAACCATTCGCGCGTTCTTTCAGAATGTCACTTTGCGGAACAAGAACTTCGACGTACACGGCCATCCTGATGCCTTTTTCATATCGAACGCCCTGGCCAAGCACCAACGCGCACCGGTGCCGCTTGCGGGTACACAGTACAGTACCGACTACGCCTACCATTTCGATGCGGGGCTCATCGGTGAATTTCTGGGCAGTTACGCAAAAGATCGGGGTGTCGATCACGTCATCGATACAGTAACCACGGTGGAACAGCTCGAGAACGGTGATATTGCGAGTGTTGAAACCGAGCAACATGGCACCATCGCCGCAGACTTCTTTATCGACTGTACGGGATTCGCCGGCGTGCTGATCAACAAGACCCTCGAGGTGCCGTTCCAGTCCTATAGCGACATCCTGTTTAACGACCGGGCCGTTGCCATGCCCACCCCGCATGACGAAGAGGGCCTGCCGTCGCAAACGGTCTCGAGGGCACTGAAGTACGGTTGGATGTGGAAGATTCCACTGACAAATCGCTACGGCAATGGCTACGTCTACTCCTCACAGTTTGTCAGCGAAGACGACGCTGAGAAGGAGCTGCGTGAACATCTTGGCCTCCTCGATCACGATGTCGAAGCACGGCACTTGAAAATGCGGGTTGGACGCACGACACAGTGCTGGTCACATAACTGCCTCGCAGTTGGCCTTTCACAAGGGTTCATCGAACCGCTGGAGGCCACCGCGCTCATGATTGTTCAGGACACCGTCGAAACATTCATGCAGCGTTACGAACAAGGCGGTTACAGCGAGCGCTTTCGCGCTGACGTCAACGACAAGGTCAATGCGATTTTCGATGGCGTGCGCAATTACGTCTTTATGCACTATAAACTGAATACCCGGGACGACACCGATTACTGGCGTGCCAATCGGGACAATGGGAACGTATCAGACGACGTCGCGCGCATCCTCGGCGTCTGGGACAAGGGCGGCGATTTGTTAGCTGAGCTTCGTGAGCAGGCCATGCGTCTCGTATACAGCCCGACCTCGTGGTACTGCATCCTCGCAGGCATGGGTCGGTTTCCGCGTAAGCCGCGAAAACCGAAACGCAACCATCAGGTCTATGACCCCAAAGAAGCGCTGGCCTATTGCGAGGCCATGGTCGAAAAATTTCCCGACCACCGCGCCAGCGTAGAATCGATGGGAGAGCGCTGACGCGCGCAGTTCGGAGACCGCAGAACGCCAATCAGTAGGCGTCTCTGAATTCCTCCAGCTTCTCACCGGGAAACCATTTGTCGACCTCCGGTTGATCGAACAGGGTTTCCTGCATGTCTACTTTCCACGTATCGCCATCCTTAGCCACGGTGTAGATCTCAAATTCCGTTATACCCTGGTTGTTGAACTTGTCGCGCGACTTCAAAACGTTAGGGACAATGGCCCTGATGGTACAGTCAGGATCGTTCTCGTCGGCCTGCGGCACGCGAATGTCAATACCAAAAATATTGACTTCACCGCCCTGGTAGAAAAGCTTCTGCATTCCCGCCCACTCGTCTTTGACGCGACCGTCCGTCATCGTCTCAGTGACAAATTCGAATGCATCCTTGAAACGATGTTCCTGCATCGCCGAAAGGTAGCTGCCGACTGCGCTTTTTGCACCCGCGCCATTTTCGCATTCCTCGGCAACTACCGACGCGCTGGCCAGGCCGGCGCAGATCCCAACTGCCATTTGAAGTGTTCGGTTCATGCGTTTCCCCTCAACAGCCGGCGCTGCGCCGCATCCTGCATAGCCTCACTGGATTATGCGTCAGCGGCACGCTTTTTCAAACGCACATTGAGGTTCGTTGGCATCATCGTGAACGCCAGCTTTTCGGCCACCTCAACGGCATGATCAGCCAGTTCCACTTCGAAATTTCGAACCAGCATCGCCAGGACCGACCGCAACTGAACAAGGGCCAGGTTGCGCCCCGGACAAAATCGCGGCCCAGTACCGAAGGGCAGGAAAGCGCTCGCATCATGAGGACACCCGCGCTCCTTGTCGTTTGTCAGCCAGCGCTCGGGATCAAATTTTTCCGGTTCACCAAAGGTCGACGGCTGGTTGGCAATGTAGCGGTTGAGCATCATGATTACCGTCCCTCTTGGAATGAGATGGCCCATGAGTTCGACATCCTCATTCGGCTCCATGGCATTCAGTGGCGCCACGGGTTTGAGGCGCATCGTCTCGCTATAAACAGCTTCAACGAAAGGCAACTGAGCAGCCTGCCCAAGGCTTTGCACGACTGAATCGTCCCCGAGAATCTCATCGACCTCATCCCGTGCGCGCTGGTAATGCCCCGGGTACTGAAGAAAATAATCGACCGTCCAGGCTATCGTGTTTGCCGTCGTATCCTCACCTGCCAATAACAAGGTGCACACATTGGCGAAAATATCTTCATCTGAAAACGCCATGCCCTCCGATTCCTGGGCCGCAATGATCGCTTCAAGAAAGTTGGTTGGGTTTTCGTAGAGATCACGGTTCGTTGCCATACGCTGGCGAACATCTGCGATGATGTCGTTCACTTGACCTTTTAGATCGGCCAGCGCACGATCAAGCTCACGATCTTTTTTGAATTTAATGTAGTGCCAATAGGGAAACGGCGCATTGACACGGAAATTAAGAACAGGAAATACCTTGTCGAGGTTCTGCTGGATCACCGGGCCGTCGGTTTCGAGGGTATTAAAATCGATACCGAAGGCGAGCTGGGTCGTCACATCGACCGTGTAGCGCATCAGGTCACGGCACAGATCAACGGTCTCTCCGCGTTCGGCTGCCGCTTCCCAGCGTTTAAGCAACCGCTCAACCACGATTTTCATTTTCGGGTAGAACGATTTCAGATGCGCCGTGTTCAGGGCCATCGCCACCAGCTTACGCTGCCGGCGCCAGTCGTCACCCTCGGTCGAAAACACCCCTTTCATCCCCATCTCGGCGGTGTAGGCTTCAACCGCGCGGGTGCGACGGAACAGGTCAGGACGTTCCCGATGCATATAAACGATCGTTTCGGGATCCGAAATCACCGCAATTTTTCGAGGGCCTAAAGCAATTCTGTACAGGGGGCCGTATTCGTCCGCCCATTTCTCAAGTGTTTGGTGGTAGGCGCTGAATTTGATCTGGAACAGATTACCTGCCAGTACCACCCCGGCCGGGCCCGGCAGATCTTTGTAGTGGCGCAGTTCAAGTGTCTCACTCACCATGGCTCAAACAGTCCCAATCATCGCCCGACTGAAATATACAGTGTTGCATCGTATAAATCCGGTCGTGAATTGCAATTTCACGACGACGATTCGACGCAGTGCCGTTGCCCTGCCCATGCGGTGTTGCAGAAGCCATCAGGCAACGGCCTGGGGATAAAAATCGCGATCTATTCCACCGAAACGCGCCGCGAATTCGGATCTTGGCGGCCCAAGCGGACCATCCACCCCGAGCAGATGGTCAGCGGCCCATTGACTGCTCGACTGCGCCAGCTTGCCATAGAGCCGATTGACCAGCGTACGCGTTTCAAACCCCGGCCATTCAGCAGGTAAGAGATCGGCTGGCAAATCGACCGTTTTCAAAATCAGCCGACGATATTCGTGTATCAACAGGGTACGAATAACAAACGCATCGCGACCACTCAGCTGCGCCGAATCCCGACGATCCAGGATGTCTTCAAAGCGGGTCTTGAAGTCCCGATATCTCAGGGATAGGTCATTCAGTGCCCAGGAAGCGGACACCTGCTCGCGCAAAACTGCGATATCGTCCGATTTCGCCTCCCACACAACGACCTGTTCACTCAAGCCGAGTTCTGCAATAGTCAATGAAACAGCAGATGCATCCGGACAGGGATGCGCGAGTAGCCCATTGGGGAAGTTCGCGAACCCCAGCCAGCCTAAACGGCGGCGGAGGACGTCACGTTGGTCGGCGTCGATGCCGGACGGCATCAGCAGCGTCCATTCACCATTCCAATCAGGCGTCGCTGCCGCATAGATTCGTCGCGCCGCGCGTTCGTACTGACGATGGCCTTCACTGCTCAGTCGACAAAACCGACGACGCCCGCGGCGTTCAGATTCGATCCAATCGTCCTGACCCAGCCGAAAAATCGCGGTTCGGCATTGCTGGGC
>CAXGUU010000250.1:0-4985 GCA_964012875.1 uncultured bacterium | reverse complement strand
GGCGTCGAAATCATGGCCCCGCCCGGCATGGAGGAGATGACCAATCAGCTCCAGGGTATGTTCCAGAATCTCGGGCAGCAGCGTTCGCACTCGCGGCGATTGAAAATTGAGCATGCAAGGAAACTTCTGGTTGAGGAAGAAGCTGCCAAACTGATTAATGAAGACGACCTCCGGGCCCGCGGCATCGAGAATCTTGAGCAAAACGGAATCATATTTCTTGATGAGATAGACAAGGTCGCCCGGCGCTCCGAAACTTCAGGCCCGGATGTTTCGCGCGAAGGTGTACAGCGTGACCTGTTGCCTTTGGTTGAAGGGTGTTCGGTAACAACCAAACACGGTTTGATCAAGACCGATCACATTTTGTTTATCGCCTCCGGGGCGTTCCACTACGCCAAACCATCGGACCTGATCCCAGAGTTACAGGGTCGACTGCCGAACCGTGTCGAGCTGTCGCCACTGACGGTTGAGGATTTCGTCAGAATACTGACTGAGCCAGATGCATCCCTGTCGCGGCAGTACGTGGAACTGCTGGCGACTGAAACCGTTAAGCTTGAATTTACGGATGATGGAGTTCGACGGATAGCTGAGTGCGCGCACGATATTAATCAGCGCAGTGAGAATATTGGCGCTCGGAGATTGCATACAGTAATGGAAAAGTTGCTTGAAGCGACTTCATTCATCGCACCGGAAAGCCACGGGCAAACAATCCTTGTCGATGCCAAGTACGTTGATGCTCATATCGGCCAGCTGGTTGCAGACGACGATTTGGCGCGCTACATCTTGTAATCATCGTGAGCCAGCCCTTCCCAACGACAATCAAACTGCACCAGCAGTCGCGGAAACTTGAGCTGGCATACGATGATGGGAAGCATTTCGAGTTGAGCTGTGAATTTCTGCGCGTTTATTCTCCATCTGCGGAAGTTCGCGGTCACAGCCCGGACCAGGCAGTGCTACAGATCGGCAAAGAAAATGTCCGGATTACGGCCGTCGAAGCGGTTGGAAATTACGCGGTGAAACTTGTATTTGACGACGGCCACGATACCGGACTTTATACTTGGGAATATCTCTACGATCTCGGTTCGCGGTCCGAAGAGTATTGGCAGAATTACCTGCATTTGCTTGAACAGGCAGGCCATCAACGTGGCGGATCGTAATTCCGGTTCGGATGCAGACAATGCGGATATGGCCGCGATGTTCGGGTTCGAGGCCGTTGACCCGGCGACCAAAACGGCGCGGGTGCGCGGCGTTTTTGATTCGGTAGCAAACCGCTACGATCTGATGAATGACCTGATGTCAGCCGGCATGCATCGTCTGTGGAAGCGCATGGCCGTGGAACTGCTCGATTTGAGACCACGCCAGCGGGTACTGGATCTGGCAGCAGGCACCGCGGATTTGACAGCACTCATCGCGGCGCGGGGAATTGAAGATCTTGAGTTGTACACCAGCGATATCAACCGGGCCATGCTCGAAGCGGGGCGCGACAAGCTGCTGAATCAGGGGCGCGTTTCGGGCGTACGCTTTGTGCAGGCGAACGCTGAAACCTTACCGTTCGCAACCTCGTCCCTGCATCGTGTGATCATCGGATTCGGGCTGCGAAACGTGACGACTAAGCAGGCTGCCTTGAACGAAATGTCGCGCGTGCTCGTGCCCGGCGGCAAGGTCATTATTCTGGAATTCTCGACGCCTCGATCCGGTGCGTTCGCGGCTGCATATGATCGCTATTCTTTCGAAATACTGCCGCGCCTCGGTCAGTGGGTTGCTGGTGACGGGGATAGTTACCGCTATCTGGCAGAGTCGATCCGCGTTCACCCGGATCAGGAAGCATTGAGCCGCATGATGCAGCAGGCGGACCTCGGGCTCGTCCATCATCACAACCTGATCCGTGGGGTTGTCGCCATTCATGTCGGCCGCAAGCCATGAACCCGAACGCCAAAGAGGCAGACGACAGTTCTTTGTTGCATGCTGCGATTAATGCGCTCAGTCGGATGCTTACGAGCGACGCTGACAATGCCAGGCGATTGGCAGCTCTTGAAGGGCGCACCATCGTCATCGCGCTCAAGCAGAGCAACAAGGAGTTTGCGCTAAGGGTCTTCCAGGGCCAATTGACACTTGATCAGATCGGCGACCCGAACGATGTCGAAGTCCGAATGACGGGCCAGCCCGGAGACTTCCTGGCGCTGGCGCGGGCCAGCCGTCGTGGCGATACGATTGCTGCCGGGCGGATAGAGATCACTGGCGACCTTGCAATTGCCCAACAGGTCCAGAATTTTTTGCTTGAGCTGGAAGTCGATTTTGAAGAACTGCTTTCGCGATACGTCGGTGATGTTGCCGCTCACCATATTGGCCGCTTTGTGTCTTCTGGGGTTACGAAAGCGAGCAGCGCAGGCGTTAAATTTGAACAGGACCTAACCGATTATCTTCATTACGAGTCGCGTTCGGTGGTTGCCAAGTACGAGACAACGGAATTCGCCGACTCGGTGAAGCAACTGTACGGCGAGGTCGAGCGACTAGCTGCCAGGGTTGACCGGCTGCTACACCGGAATGGGGTTGGGTCATGATCAGCCCGCGCAATTTCCTTCGGGTGTTCGCGATTCAGCGTGTTCTCATCAAGCACGGCTTCGACGAAATCGTATTTTCGATGCCACTGCTGAGTTCAGTCAGCTTTCTCCTATACCTGATGCCGTGGAATTGGGGCAGGCGAGACTACGCGCCCCGGGCCGAACGCATACGGGCGGTGTTGGAAGATTTGGGCCCGTTATTCGTAAAGTTCGGACAAATCCTTTCCACCCGCAGAGATTTGCTACCTGATGACATTGCCGAAGAGCTGTCTTTACTGCAGGACCACGTGCCCTCCTTTCCGGGCCGTGATGCGCGAAAAATCGTTGAGACCGCGTACGGGCACAGGGTGGATGAAGTATTTGTCGCCTTCGACGAAACGCCGCTTGCTTCTGCCTCAATTGCCCAGGTTCACGCGGCTGAACTGGCCAATGGCGATGAGGTCATTGTAAAAGTTGTACGACCCAAACTAAGGCCGACCATCGAGCAGGATATCGCGCTCATGTACCTCATTGCCGATCTGGCGGAGCGCTACTGGCCGCGCGGGCGTCAGCTTAAGCCAACGTTGGTGGTGCAGGAATTCGAAAAAACGATACTCGATGAACTCGATATGCTGCGTGAAGCGGCGAACGCATCGCAGCTGAGACGAAACTTCGAAGCATCGGAGAAAATGTACGTGCCGGAGGTGCATTGGGACTATACCCGGCCCAATGTTCTAGTGATGGAGCGCGTCTCCGGTCTTAACATTGCCGACAAGGACAGCCTGCTCGCGGCCGGCATCGATCTGAAAGCGCTCGCTGAGAACGGTGTGGAGATTTTTTTTACGCAGATTTTTCGGGATCATTTTTTCCATGCTGATGTACATCCCGGCAACCTGTTCGTTATTCCCGGAGACGGCGTTCACAGCACCCGCTACGCACCGGTGGATTTCGGCATTATGGGGTCGCTGAGCGAATTTGATCAGCGTTACCTGGCAGAAAATTTTACCGCGTTTATGCAGCGCGACTATCGTCGCGTGGCGGAGCTGCATGTTGAGTCCGGCTGGGTGCCACCGGAAACCCGTGTCGACGAGTTCGAGTTTGCAATCCGCTCAGTATGCGAGCCTATTTTTGACCGGCCGATGAAAGATATCTCTGTTGGCAATCTACTGCTGCGATTGTTTCAGACCGCGCAGCGATTCGAGATGGAAATTTTGCCGCAGCTGCTGCTACTTCAGAAAACATTGGTGAACATTGAGGGTATTGGTCGTCAGTTATATCCGGAACTCGATCTATGGCAGGCGGCGCGTCCGGCGCTCGAACAATTCATGCTCGACCGCGCAGGGGTCAGGCGAATGGTCAGCGCATTCCGTCAAAATATTCCGCGGTGGGCTGATCGCTTGCCGGATGTCCCGGGGATGGCGTTAGAAACGCTTGAGCAGGCGCGCTCAGGGCGACTGAAGGTTCAAACACAGGACCCGACATTGCAGGAAATTAGGGATGCAATTTACCGCCTGCAACAGCGTCTGGTGCTGGGATTGATTGGTGCCGGATTTATGATCTCCGCGGCGATACTCTACGGCGTTGGCGATGACAGCGACGCCATGCTGGGGCCTCTGCCATTAGCGGTTTGGATCTGCGGCGGAATGGGCCTGCTCGTGAGTCTGATCGCGCTGCGTCATGGCGGCGAGTGAGGCGTTTGCTTTTCGCCGATGGCGTTGCCGGCACTCATGGATTCGAAACAGTTCGCTGATAGTCTCGGCCTTTACGTCGCGCGATTGCGGCATCCGGCGGTTCAATACGTCCAGCGTCACACGGTGCGGGTCGACAATGCCGATCGAATCACCCCGACCTCAGGCCAGATTTAGCAGTTCCTCGACTTTTTTGTCTATGTAATCTTCGCTGAGTTTATTGTCGAGGAAAACGTTGCGTTCAGCATAACGAATGTTCTGATTGCTCGCCGACGACGGTTTTAGGTGTTGTCCTGCTATCAAAAAAAATCATTTCGCGGTGACGTGATAGTTCTTCCATCAGCCATCGCGTACGTTCTTTGTTCTGGGCCAGTAAACTGCCTATGTGATTGCTGATGCCGGTGACGCCAGGTAGGGCAGCGAGCGCGCTGTTTACTGTACCGATAAATTCGGTCCTGCTCATACGCAGTATCGGCGCGCCGGGGCCGGGCAGATGGTTTCGCGTCTGCCCTTCCGTCGGTAGATGCAGTAATACATCTTTACCTTGCGCCTGCGCCATTTGGAGCAATACCTACGAGTTTCACGCGTGCGGCAGGACGGCGACGGTTTTGACCCCGGCAATTGCGATCGCCGCCGCGTCCTCGTGTGCACTGCTGCCCAAATCATCGATGATGATACCGACCACCGGCATTGAGATTTGTGCCGGGCTGCAGGTAAGTAGGCTGAGCGAAAGGATCTAGTTAATCATCAAAATCGATTC
>CAXGUU010000249.1:0-5043 GCA_964012875.1 uncultured bacterium | reverse complement strand
CGAACAATTGCGTGTGCACAGTGAAAAGAAAGCTGACTTGCAGCAAGCGCTGTCGTTCTGATGAACGCGTCTGAAGATTCCATCTGCTGGATACCGGCGCGAGCGCTTAGCGCCGGTTTACGTGCTCGCGACGTCGGTCCGGTTGAAGTACTCGACGCTTTCCTTGGTCAGATTGAGCGTATCAATTCCCGGGTCAATGCCATCGTTTCTCTTGATGTTGAGGGCGCACGCGAGCGGGCGCGCGAACTGGAAGAACAAGCGTCATGTGCCGACGATCAGCCACTTTACGGCATGCCGATAGCAATCAAGGACCTGGCCCTGACAAAAGGGCTGCCGACAACCATGGGTTCCCCGATTTATCGGGACTTTTTGCCCGATGTCGACGAGTTGTTCGTCGCGCGTTTGCGCGATGCCGGCGCCGTCATTCTCGGTAAAACGAACGTGCCGGAATTCGGCGCTGGATCGCAGACCTTCAACCCGGTGTTCGGTGCGACTCTGAACCCTTACGACACGAGTAAGACCTGTGGCGGCTCCAGTGGCGGTGCGGCGGTGGCCCTGGCCTGCGGCATGTTGCCGCTTGCTGATGGCAGTGATCTGGGTGGATCACTCAGAAACCCGGCGTCGTTTTGCAACGTTGTCGGTTTTCGCCCGACGCCGGGGCGGGTACCGTCATGGCCAAAACAGTTTTCTTCGGACCCGCTCGCGGTGCACGGGCCGATGGCACGATCGGTCGACGATGTCGCGCTGTTACTGTCCGTTATGGCGGGTCCGGATCCGCGGGTCCCCATCTCGTTACCGCAGCCCGGCTCGGATTTTCGAAGCCTTGAACCCGCGACGCACGATGGGGTGCGAATGGCCTTCAGTCGTGATCTGGATCTTTGCGAAGTCGAGCCCGATGTCGTCAGTGTCATCGAACAAGCGGTGCCCGTTTTTGAGTCTATCGGCTGCCGGGTCATTGAGGCAGCACCGGACCTGACGGACGCGGACGAAATTTTTCGCACGTTACGGGCATGGATGTTTCTTGGGCGCTCAAAAGCAGACTATGAACTGCACAGGGACCAGATGAAAGACACCCTCATCTGGAACATTGAGCAGGGCATGAAGCTCGAAGTTCAGGACATCGTCGATGCGGAGTCGAAGCGGAGCCTGTTGCTCGCGCGGATCGCGGCATTCTTTGATGAATATGATTTCCTCGTTTGCCCCGCCGCCCAGGTTGTGCCGTTTGACGTTAACGAACCGTGGGTTAAATCGATTAACGATCAGGCCATGTCGACCTATCTCGACTGGATGGCCATCTGCTATCTGATTACGGCCTGCGGTGTACCCGCTATTTCTGTACCGGCCGGTTTTACTGACGCCGGGCTGCCCGTTGGTCTGCAGATTGTGGGTCGACGTGGCGCCGACCTTGAGTTACTGCAGCTGGCGCATGCATTTGAGCTGGCGACCAATGTCGGCAGTCGCCGCCCGCCCATAGTCGAAGAGCGTGGCGTCTGATACATCTAAGGGCCGGCGCTCGCTGCGGCTTTAAAACGCCGGAAAGAGCCTGTCCTTGGGGTATTCTGCGCCAGCCACGTGGCGTGCCGTCATCGCGCGCACCATCTGGTAAACGCGCACTCTGAATGCCGGGTCGGCCGACGCACGTAAATACGAATCCTTGCCGCTGATGCCGTAGTCCTCGAGCAGCCACTCCATCATGTTGTCGATGGCGTCATAAACCGCATGTTCCAGCGGAATGTTGACGCCCACCGCCACGATGCTGTCGGGTTTGTCGATGCGCACACCCGGCAGACGTTTTTCTTTTTTCACAATCTCGCAGGTGAGCCCCACGGTCGCGCGGGTTTCGTCGGCCAGAGCAGTAAATTCAGTATCGCCCTGTCCGCCATGAACATCGCCGACGTAGAGCAGGGCGCCATCGTGATAGGTGTTTAAGTACACCGTATGACCAGCGCAAATGTCGCGGCAGTCGATGTTGCCGCCGAAATCTCCCTGGCCGAGCAACGAGGTGTGTACTTCGCGCTCTGAGCAGGTCGCCAGGGTGCCGATAAAAGGTTGCAGATCCCAGGTCAGTTTTTCGGAATAGCGGCCCTTGCCATCGCGTGTTGTGCCTGACGGCCCCGGCAGGTGTTCTATGACCTGCACGTGGCCCTCGGCGCACTCGCCCCACTTGCGTGAATCATGCAGGGGGCCAACGCCGGGAATGATGCCGGTGAATCCGTAGCGCCAGGGTTCGACGAAATCTATGTGTACCGCCAGAACGTCACCGGCCTTTAGGCCGTCAACGTAAATCGGGCCGACCACCGGATTGAAGTTGGGCGGATTCGCTTTCAATAGTTCATCCATATGCGGGTCATTGACCATCCTGTGCACGGTGGGTGCGTCGGAGTCGTCGGCGATCATGCCCGTGAGCGCATCGTCCGTTTCTATCTCGAACGATTCCCCCGCTTTGACGTGCATGACCGGTTCATCGTGATAATCAAAGGCATAGCGGGTGCAAGTCCCGCGCGTGATTTTTTGCATGATGGCGCTCCCCTCAGTGGAGCTATCATCCTAACGGATGCGGCGCGACGGCGTCAGCGGGCACTGTGGTCGCGATTTCGTGATTCTCGGGTCGGTCGGCGAAATGCCAGAGCGCATCAGGGCGCGGCTTGGTTGACCTGCGCGTCATCCAGCATCTTGACTACCGCCTCGCCGCTGTAGTCGATCGCCTGGCTCGCGGCGGCACCACTGCACCGTATAGCCTGGTTGAAGGGTAATTCGTCCTTCGTTTCTGACAATGCAACGTTGATATCAAGAGCGTCGAGCAGCATGCAGCCAACGTTGGCCGCGTCCGGCAGCTCACCAAAGGCATCTGAATTGTGATGCGAAAATTTCGCGCCCGTGCGGAAGTCCGCCGCGGGCGCGAGGTGGATACGGTCGGTATCGATTACGCCAACCACAAGCTTGATGGCATGGTGTCGGGTATAACAGGCGCGGGCGGCCGTAAGGGTCTTTATTTCCTCTTTGGATACGAGGAAAACGGAATTGATTGCGATGCGCTCGGATTCAGGGTTGTAGACGACGCGAATTAAATCGAAGTCGTTGCGCAGCACGCCTTGCAGTTCTTCTTCGAGGAGATACAGTCCCCAATAGAATAGCGTCATCGGTTCACTGTGCAGGCTTTGCACCAGCCCGGCGAGTTCCGCGCCGGCATCACTGCTGCATACCAGGAATACGGCGAGCAGAGCACCGTCAACCCGCACCATTACGGCTAGTTGGCCATCAGCTTGTCGAGGCCATTTTGAGAAATCGGTCCATCGAGGTAGGCGATGAGTCCGCCCTCTTTATTGAAAACGAGGTACGTTGGGGTACCGGTGAATTCTTCGCCGGTGGTCTTTTCGTAGAGTTCGGCAAACTGCGTTGCTTGTGAAATTACGCTAGGGAAACTGTGCCGTTGCTCGGTTCGATAGCTGCGGACTTTCTCAGTGGCGTCAAAGCCATCCAGCGATATCCCGAGAACCACAGCATCACCCTCTTTGTATTGATCGTGGAATTTGGAAATCAGCGGATACTGGCCGCGACAGACGCCGCAATAGGTGGTCCACACCATGACTACATTGACCTTGTCTTTGACGAGATGGCCACCCAGACCGCTGCGTTCGCCGTCGAGTGTTGCGACCGTCACGCCTTCGCCATTGGCCGTCAACGACAGCGCTGCCA
Source organism: uncultured bacterium (assembly GCA_964012875.1). Classification (GTDB taxonomy): domain Bacteria; phylum Pseudomonadota; class Gammaproteobacteria; genus CAXGUU01. Next base: position 1,347 of record CAXGUU010000249.1, on the reverse strand, counting down.
GCAGCAGAAAAAGCGCTTTAGCGATGGTCAATCGAACCTGCGTCATCAATCGCTCCCGTTGCGCCAGGGTACCGGCGGTCGGCCGAGATTATCGCCCGTTGCAGTGCAATAGAGTCCGCGGCCGGGCGGAAGTTCAATCGACAGAGTGATCGATGCTTTATGCGGCCCTGCGGGCGATGTGCATCGGCATGCCAAAGCGTGTTTTCAGGGTGACCACGGCCTCGTGCTCAATCGGATGACCTGCTACTGGGGTCAAGCGAAATTGCTGGATCAGGCGGGCCAGTATCAGTTGCGTTTCGAGCGTCGCCATGCTGGCGCCGATGCACGCGCGCGGTCCGGCGGAGAATGGCAGATAGGCGTAGGAATGGCGGGACTGGCCGGCCTTCGGGGCAAAACGATCCGGGTCGAAGCGCTCAGGATCCGACCAGAACTCCGGATGGCGATGGAGTACGTAGGCTGTCACTGCGATATAGCTGTTGGCAGGGATCCGAAAGCCACCGAATTCCGTTGCCTCGGCGCTCCGCCTGGCGATGCCCCAGACCGGCGGATAGACCCGCATCGATTCCTGGATAACTTGTTTGAGGTAGGGGAGGTTTGGCAGGTCGGCACTGGTGGCGGTCCTGCCCCCGAGTACGGATTCAAGCTCGGCGCACAAACGTTGTTCGACCTCCGGGTGCTGCGACAGCAGGTAAAACGTCCAGGTCAAGGCGGTCGCCGAGGTTTCGTGACCGGCGAGCATCAGCGTGATGATTTCGTCACGCATTTGCGCGTCGTCCATACCTTCGCCGGTCTCGTCATCGCGTGCCTTGAGCAGTCGATCAACGATATCGCCTTCGGTGCCACCACCGTCCTGATGCAATTTGACGAGACCGTTGACGATATCATCCAGGCGCGCCTTGGTTTTAAGGAACCGGCGGTTACTCGGCAGCGGGATTTTTGGAAACATCGTCATAACGGCGCTGAAGCGCAAGGGGTGCTGATTGAGCGCCTCGAGAATCCCGACCATTTCGTCGGCGACATCATCGATATCGGCGCCGAACAGGGTACGGCTTACAACCTGGAAGGTGATTCGACTCATGTCGCGGTCGATCCAACGCGGTTCGTTTTCCGGCTGTCTTGCCCAGCGCGCCGCCAGCGCTTCGGCCATGGCGTTAATCGGGGTATCGAACTGGTTAACATTGCGGCTCGAAAAAACCGGTTGCATCAGCCGACGCTGTTTAACCCAGTCCGGGCCGTCATTGGTGACCAGTCCCTTGCCGAGAGTGGATGAGATGACCTTGTAGTCGATCGTATTCTTGGTGTATTCCGGCCACGCCTTGGTCAGTATCTGTTTAACGTATTCCGGGT
>CAXGUU010000248.1:0-5071 GCA_964012875.1 uncultured bacterium | reverse complement strand
GGTCTTCAAATTCGATTAGGTTCACCACGCGCCGTCGGTTGAGCGCGTCGTTGTCAGCAAACCTGTAGTCCACCCCCGCGGCCTCCATGCGTTTGCCGAGCGCGATCAGCGCCTGTTCGTCGGCAACTTCCCAGCCGATCAAATTTAAATCGTCGGCATCGTCCTGTTCGAGAATAAAGCGGTGATGATGGTCGTCCATGCGCAGCAGTTGCGAGCCGTCGGCGTCGCGCGGCAGGGCGCGCAAGCCCAGGATCGACTCGGCGTAATTGACCCACGCATCCATGTCGCTCACGCCCAGCCCTAAATAACCAAGCTGCGTAACCTCACCCTTATTCGACATTTGTCTTGCTCTCCAGCGCGTCGATTGCGTACCAACACCGCATTACACCAAGCGGATCGAATCTGCTGCAAGCGGACTGAAGCAAGAACCGCGAAGAACGCTTCGAAAGCGACCGTTTTGGCCCGTTCGTACAATGGCAAAGCAGGGGAAGGGAAAAGGAACCAGACTTATTTTTCGGGCAGATACTGCCCCTCTAAATAAACCTGACACCTTTTGTTTCCTTTGCGCAACACGTTCCAGAGCGGGCTTTAGCCAATACAGACTGCCTTAGGGTTTGCCGAAGAATGCGAGCGAGACTTGTAAACCGCCCAGTATCGCTAAGCCCGCGTCGGTCCGGCACATAAACGAATTTGCTGCCACTTCTCTGGTGCAGCAGCCAGTGCATTTGGGTCAGAGTAGAAACTCTCGTTACGCGCCGATGGAGTCTTTACTCTGCCCCCCTATTCCCAACATCCGGCAACGGCATGGTTACAATCCGATCCTGTCGCCGGTACAGTATGAAAAACGTTTCACAAAACGGCTCGGAGATGTCCACGGAACCCGAGGCGTTTCACCGTTTACTTCAGGCGCCACCCTAACCTGAAGGAAATTTTCAAATACAGTTACAGGCACAGAGGGCTCAGGGAGAGGTCGGAACATGGATATCTTGATCAAGCACGGCAAAGTTGTCGACGGCACAGGTAACCCTTGGTACTACGGCGACGTGCTACTAAAAGACGGACGCATCGCCGACATCGCGCGCAATATCGAAGTCGCGAATGCGAAGGTAATCGACGCCACTGATCTCACCGTCGCGCCGGGTTTCGTCAATCCCCATGATCACACCGACGGCATCGTCTTCTTTCAGTCGGAAATGCAGCCCTGGATCACCCAGGGAATCACCACCAGCATGTGCGGCAACTGCAGCTTCTCACCGTACCCGGACAAAGACACTTGGATGGAACACACGCGGACCAACCCGGAAGTCGAGCTCGTCACTTATTCCGAAAAAGTGCGTGAATTTCCGCACGACTGGTCATCTCTTACCGAATATGCCGCCGAGGTCAATAAAAACACCGTCGGGATCAACATCGTGCCGTTGATCGGACATGGCACCATCCGCTGGAAAGTCGGGATCCGCCGCGATGAGGAGCCGAGCGCGGCACAACTGGAAGAAATCAAGGCACTCACCCGCGAAGGTATGCGACAAGGCGCTTACGGCTTGTCGCTCGGTTTAAGTTATCCGCCCTGCCGCTTTGCCGACCGCAAGGAAATTGAAGCGCTTGCGGCGATCGTTGCTGAATACGATGGTGGCATCTACGCGCACATCAGCGACCTGATCGATGAGCGCGATATTTTCATGCTTGGCGAAATCAGTGAGAAATTTCGCATCCGCGTACACATTCCGCATATCAACCCCCCAGGCAAAGTGCGCTTCAAGGATTTACCCGTCGCACTTGGCGCGCTGGAGGCGGCACGAAATCGGGGCGCGGATATTTCTTTCGATGTGATGCAGTTTTCGGACTGGTGTTTTCGTACCGACGCGATGCGTCATTTCTTTTACTTCCTCAGCAACAACGACTATTACGAAACCTTTATTGCTGGCGCGGAAGACTATGACACCTTCCTCAACAACCTCGATAACGAGGACTTCGTTGGCCAGGTCAAGCAAGCCGTGACCGACAACTTTCCCAAGGTCGGCGACTTTTATGACAAATACCTGTCGGAATCTGGCTATATCTGGCTGATCAATACCGGCAACGACGAAGTTGAAGGAAAAACGATCAATGAGCTCGCGGATGCGCTGCATGTTGATCCGATCGATCTCTTTTTCGACATTGTGCTGAAACGCGACTCACTCCTTGCGGATGATGTTGATCCCGGGCTTGTAGCGCCATTTCTGGGGGGCGAGGACAACATCATCAAGGCCAGCAACCACCCGATGGCGATGCCATGTCTCGATATCCCAACCGACGTGACCGATCCCGATGTTGCACCCTGGCCACAGATGTATGGCACCTTTCCCAAGTTCTACCGCAACCTGGTCACGCATGGTACGGAGGTTGAGGAAGCAGTACGTCGCATGACCTCGTTGCCGGCACAACGCCTGGGCCTTCCCGACCGCGGACGCATCGAACGTGGTTACCGCGCCGACGTCACCATCTTTGACCCCAGCGAATATCGCACCGAGGCTGATTATTACAATCCGTTCGTGCCAGCGCGCGGCGTCCACTACGTCATCGTAAACGGCGAAGTCGCACTGAGTGCCGGCAACCCGACCGGAAATAAAGCGGGCAAGGTTTTGCTACGCACCTGAACAGACGGCAAGGGGATATTTCAGATCAGAGTGGAAAATCCGACTTCGCGAGTCGGTAATGCTTACTGCGTCCCCTGTTTCTGATTCGTTGGGTTACTCGCCTGTCGAAAGCCGGCACGGCAGGCCGCGCATCAACCACGTTCCCATCACGGGGTCGGTGTCACCTGGCGCGTTGCTGGTGCACATGTTGATATTGGTTTTACGCACGCCATAGGGGTCGTCGGCATCGCCCGTGCCTTCCGGATACCACCAGCGGTCGGCGTGGACCACGCCGGTCGCGAGCCGGTCGCTGGTTTTCGCAAGCTGGCGCACCGAACCGACTGGCGTTTCGATGACGATCCATTGCCCTTCCTCAATGCCGAGCTCGTCCGCTGTGGTCGGATGAATGGTGACAAAAGGCTCTGGATTGTTCTTGCGAAACACCTCGAGCTGCTGGGCGGTCTGATGAAAGCCTTCGATCTGGCGGCCGCCGGTTGTCAGCGTCAGCGGAAATTCCTGCGCACGTTCGAAGATTGCCGGCCGCTCGAAGTTCGGCAACGGATCGAGCCCCCAACTATCCATCAGTGAGCTCGACAGTTCGATCCGGCCCGACGGCGTGCCGTATTTCGATTCCGCTTCGGGGGTCTCGCGTGCCGGGTTCTGCGCGTCGGCGCCCATCAGCGGTCCGTTCATCGCGGCAAGATCATCGAACCTGAGGCCGGAGGGTTCCAGTAACAACTGATAAAAATCCTCCACCCGTTGCGGCCAGTATTCGCCCTGGCCAAGGCGGTGGCCCAGGTCCCGCCAGAACTCGTAATCGCTGCGATGCTCGTATTCGGGCTCGATCGCCGCCGGGGCCGCTTCGACGAAGTCCCCGAACGCGGCAATGCTGGCGACGCCCAGGGAGAAATGCGGCTTCTCTAGCCAGTGGGCGGCCGGGAGGACGTAATCCGCCAGTCGCGAGGTGGCATTCAGAAATAAATCATGCGCCACGAATAATTCGAGCTGGTCGCTGCGCAAGGCATCCTCGACGGCGGCAACGTTCGCGCTGCCGCCCACCGGGTTGTGATATTGTAGGATGAGCGCCTTGACCGGATACGGATCGCCCCGCGTGATCGCCTGCCACAGCGTCGGCTCGTGCGCGGAGCCCAGCCAGTCCGCAACTCCGCGCTTACCATACCAGGCGCGGCTGATGGCTTCGTCCATCTCGTCGTAGCCCGGCCCGATGCACCCATGCGTTTGTGCGCCGAGCTTCTTCGCACGTTGTGCCTTGGGGAGTGCTTCACATTCGAACCATTCGCCGTTACCGAGGATATCGCGCGGCGGTCCCAACAGCATATGTCCGCCGGCGCGGCCGAGGTTGCCGGTAATGGCGATCAGGCAGGCCAGAATGCGGCCCTGCTGCACCGAGTTGGACCCGCTTTGGCACAACCCATTGCCGCCGGCAAAAACCGTGGGCGTTTCGGCGTTCATCATCAGCCCCGCCGCCTGGATGTCTTTGACCGACACGCCGGTGATCCGGGCGACATCTTCAAGTGCATAGCCGGCGGCACGCTCGCGCAACGCCTCGAAGCCGACCGTTTCTGACGCAACGAATTCGGTGTCGTAGTGCCCGCCCGCGATCACGGCATTCAGCAGGCCCATGCCCAGTGCCGCATCGGTGCCGGGCTTGACCTGCAACCACAAATCCGCGCGGCGGGCTTCTTCGGTGTATTCAGGATCGATGACCAGCAAACGAGCGCCTGCGTCCAGCGCCTTTTCTATCTCACGCCACGCTGGTTTGGCGGAGTGACTCGGCCGCCGACCCCACAGTACAACACAGCCTGTCGTTCCCGGGACCAGCGGCCCGTGGGTGGTCGGGCCAAATCCATAAGTTAGAAATTCACCCAGTGATGTCGGCCCCAGGCATATCTTGTCTTGCGCGACTGTGTTGGGACTGCCGAACAGATTCATGAAACGCGCGCCGATGCCGTAGTCCGAACCCCGCAGGGTGCCGAAACCGTGAGCCACCGCCTCAGGTCCGAAGTCGGCGCTGATCGTCTCGAGTCGTGTTGCGATTTCCTCGATCGCTTGCGCCCAGTCAATGGTTTTCCATTCGCCACTGCCGCGCGCACCAACACGTTTCATTGGCCGGTGAACGCGATCGGGGGCATTGTGCATATCGTGGGCGCGGGCGCCCTTGGGACAAATGAAACCGGCCGTGCGCGGGTGCTCCCGGTCACCGGTCAGACGGGCGACCTTACCGTCGGTAATGTGAACAATGTGTCCGCATTGCTGGGAGCAGGTAAAACAAATGGCCTTTTTCTTCACGGTGGCATACATGAGAGACCTCGTAACTTGGGCTACCGGGATGGGGTATTGATGGGGCTACATAGCGCGCCTGATTCAAGGCGTAAAGGGGCAGAACTTACTTCAATGCAGAGGAATGGGGGGCAGACCACGTTTAACCTCACAGC
>CAXGUU010000247.1:0-5130 GCA_964012875.1 uncultured bacterium | reverse complement strand
ATCGAACAAGTCGAGATCGGCTGCTTTCCCGGTACCTTCGCCAACCTGCCGAAAACTCAGTTCACGCAGACGCCCAATCTCCTGTAGGAGCCACGGAATTTGTTCCGCACGTGCATACCAGACCTCCTGGCGATTCCCGCTGACAAGCAGTTGCTGCTCAGCCGGCAGCGCCCTGACCTCCTGCCCTAGCGTGTCCGCCGCGATCGGGCTTCTCAGCGGTGCGTCGCTAGGCCGACGCCGCTCGAGCGAACCGAAGCGCATCGGTTTACGATAGTAGTTTCGCGCGTTGACGAGGTAGGTTGCAGTTTGCAGAAACGGCGCAATGGCTGCGCGCCCACCCAACATCCCCAGGGTTTCTGCTTCAATCGGCTTGCCGCATTTAACCTTAATGACCGAGCCCCGGTGGTTGACCATTTCCCGGACCAGCATGGCGGTACGGAATGCCGGGTGAAGCAAGCCGGCGGCTTGGAACAGGTAGCTGTTGCGCCCGCCGATAAATGCTGGAACGACCGGCGCTGCGCTCTTTTCGACCAGCCAGCCAACGCCTGAGTCCCAATCCGGATCGATGATGCGTCGCTGGCGCAGGTTGAAGCTCGATACTTCCCCACCTGGAAACAGCATAAGCAACCCGCCCTGCTTGAGCCATTTCAGGGCGTCGCGGACCGCGCTGATGTTAAAGCGTCGCGCCGCGGGGTTATCGAACGGATCGACGCCAATGAACACCGAGCGCAACTCTTCGAAGTGATTCAGCAGGTGATTGGCCATGACGCGCACATCCGGTCGGTGGCGGCACAGAATGTCAATGATGCCGACGCCATCGAGTGCGCCGTGGGGGTGGTTGGCGACCACGATACATGGGCCTTCGGTCGGAATGTGGCTCAGTGACTCCGGGTCTATGGTGACGTCGACCCCAACCCGGTCCAGCGTGCAGCGCGCGAAACTTGCCGCATCAAGATGATGGGGAATATCCGTATAGACAGCATTGAGACTGTCGAGGCCCAGCACCTTGTTGATGATTTGTCCGACCGGTGCCCGCAGAAATCCGAGGCGTCCCGGCAGATAAGGGGTAATAGAGAAATGGTGTCGATCGAGTGCCATGGCTCCGTTTGACTCGTCCTCGTCCATTAAGTTGCCCTCAATTTCATGGGTTGTTCACCCGGACGCCACGGTTGGTAAACTTGCGAAGCGGTTGCGTCTCTCACCCGGCGCCGGGGACGGAATCATTGTTCCGGTCTGCTGTCAGCGCCTACCGTCCGGGCAAAACGGCCGTAAGTCCACTTCGATCATACAGGTTCTGGCGGCAGCAAGAAGAAATTTCGTGGTTAGTTTATGAATCAGCCCAGAACGTCACATTGGACAATGGAGGACATTAACTGGTCGCAGCTGCAGCCGGAAACTGTGTCCTCCGACCTGTTGGCTGCGGTCAAGACGGCAGCGCTGGTTGAAGCCAACAGTGAGGACTACGTGACCTACCTGCACAACGTCTTCCCGGACGATGTCGAATTTCTTGCTGCCGCCGACCTTTGGGGCGTTGAAGAGGCGCAACATGGCGCTGCACTGGGCCGATGGGCGGAGCTCATGGACCCGGATTTCGATTTCGCCGCGAGTCTTGCGTATTTTCGTGAAGTGTACCGATTGCCTTTGGATAGCGAATATTCCGTGCGCGGTTCACGTGCCGGTGAATTGCTGGCGCGTTGCGTGGTCGAGTCGGGCACCTGTTCGTTTTATTCTGCCATTCGAGATTTCACCCGCGAACCCGTGCTCAGGCAGATTTGTACTCGTATCGCGCAGGATGAGTCTCAGCACTATCGCTTGTTCAAGCGGCACGCGGCGCGATACCCGCGCCTGAGTGTCTGGTCCAGACTGAAAGTGGCGCTGGGGCGTGTTTTCGAAGCCTCGGACGACGAATTCGGTTATGCCTGGTACAGTGCCAATCACCTCAATGAGCGCGAACACCGGCCTTACGATCGCGCGACCTGCGCGGGTACCTACCAGGGTATCGCCACAGGGATGTACCGACCCAACCATGTGCGGACACTGGTCTATATGATCGGGGTGGCGTTGGGCCTGAGTCCCCGCAACAGGATGATTCCGCTGGTCGGTGGCGCCTTCTGGTGGCTGTTACGGCACCAGAACCGACGTTACAGATCGGCCGCCGCATCGCCCGGCCCGGCCTGATATCGCTTCCACACGAACGGCGCCCACAACTGACCGCCGAAACTTGCGGGCATGCGTTCGCTAATGCCGATGGCCTGAACGTGTGCGCGTGGTTTGAAATAGAAGGTGTCGAACAGCTGATCCCACAGCATCAGGTTTTCGCCGTAGTTATTGTTGCCGATGGCCGGGTCAGTTGAATGATGCCAGCGATGAAGCTGCGGGGTATTGAAGACGTAGCTCAGGGCGCCGCAGCGCATGTCGACATTGCAATGGGTGAGGATGCCGATGTAGGCCGTGATCGCCGAGATCCAAACAATCGCGTCCATGCTGACGCCGCTTAAGAGCAAAAATACGCTACTCGCGATGACGCTGGCACACGAATCGACGAAATGGAACCGGCCAGTATTGACCAGCCACAGCTTCCGCACGCTGTGGTGCACTGCATGAAAGCGCCACAATGGCGGCCATTCGTGGGCGATGCGATGGGCCCAATAGAGTCCGAATTCGGCCGTTAACAAGCCGAGGAGGATTTGGAGCGTAATCGGGTAGCCGGCGGAGAAACCCGGCTCGCGATCGTCCAGAGCGCCCGCCCCGATCAGCGTGACAATCAACAGTTGCACCAAGCCTTTGTTCAGGAGCGTGTGGCTCAAGTCGACTCTTAACTGGCCATCAGGTTTTTGCCAGCGGCCGCGGTAACCCAGTTTTCGTTCTGCCAGAATCAGCCAGCCGATGATCCACGCATAGGACAGGTTGAAGTAGAGCGTTTCCGCTTCGCGGTTGAATCCGATAGCAAGGATAGCGCAGCAGCTCACGAGCAGTGCGGGCCAGGCCAGCAATCGCAGCAGTTGGTTGGCATAATCGATGCCAATGGCCGGTGTAGCCGGTTGATGTTCGGCGGCCGGGGAGCTTGAACCGGTCAATGCGCTTAACCGTTAGGGCAGATGCGTCGCAGGGAAGTGGATATCAGATATTGATCGTTATCGCGATCGCGGGCAAGTCCGCACAGCACATCGGCGTCGACGCGGTAGCCCTCTCTGCGCTTGCTGATATTGAAGGTGTAGCGGGGACTGCAGTTGGAGCTGCATTGTTCATAGAGGTGCTTGCCGTCGTCGCCCCGACCCTGCGAAAAATCGGTAATCCATTCCGTTACCGCTTGAATCGAGTCGAAACTACGGTTCTTAAAGCGCATTGGAAAACGGCTGGTCTGATCTTCGAACGACAGACAGATCTGGTTCTGCTTTTCTGTCGCCAGAAAAGCAACGGGTGCGACGCGATAGACCACGTCCGATTGGGGCCGAACAGCGCAATTGCCGGCACACCCGCTTTCATTGATGCCGATTTCCGTTGTTAGGGCCGCATCGAGGAGGCGCGCTGCAATGGCACGAATCGAATCCGGGCTTTCAGCCAGATTCTTCATAATGCCGGCCGAGCCATATTCGGTGGCGAGCGGTAATTCGGTGTCGAGGGCGGGGCACGTTTCGGTGACCACCCCGGGATTTTCCAGATCATCGGCTGCGCTCGACATTGAGATCGCTAGAAGGCTGAAAATGAGCCCAACACAGAGGTGCATAAAGCGGAACCAAACGTAGAAATTAGACTGATTATATTTTAATTATTTATAATTATCAATAATTAATGATGTTTTTATAAACTAAATTATAAATACGTTTCCGAATTATTATCGTTAAGGGAGATTATTTTGTTGACGCTTCGGGCATCCGGGCCGTATAACCGCCCGTCACAATTCAACTGCTGGGGATTCCGGCTGCTCCCCGAAACACCAGGAGAACACGATGAAACTATTGAATTCTTTCGGCCCGAATCCGCGCATGGTGCGAATGTTTCTGGCTGAAAAGAGGATCGAACTGGCACAGGAAGATCTCGATCTGCTGGGGGCTGAGAATCGCGGTGAGAGTTATCTCGCCAAAAACCCGGGTGGACAGATGCCGGCGCTCGAACTTGATGACGGTAGCGTGATTGCCGAGACCACTACTATTTGTGAATACCTTGAAGAACTGCATCCAACGCCTGCCCTGATCGGCAGTACGCCCGAAGCGCGGGCCAACACGCGCATGTGGACCCGGCGCGTCGAACTCAACATCACCGAGCACATGTACAACGGTTTTCGTTTCGCTGAGGGGCTCGACCTGTTCCGCGAGCGCCTCTACTGCATACCGGAAGCAGCCGACGGCTTGAAGGCCAAGGCCCGTGCCGGGCGAGAGTGGCTGGACGGGCTTATGGATGGCCGCGATTTCGTTGCCGGTAATGCCCTGACGACGGCGGATATGGTCCTGTTCTGCTGCATGGATTTCTGCAAGGACATCGGTCAGCCCGTCGATACTGACCTCGGCAATATTGGCGCCTGGTATGCACGGATGAATGCGTTGCCTTCAGCGCAGTCGAGTCTGCACCCGGCTTCCGCTGAGACAAAAATGGCGGGATAGGCGAGGCGCTAGGCACAAAAAAGCCGCCACGGTCAGTTCCGTGGCGGCTTTTCCATGTGTGAGGCTGAAGTTGAAATCAGCCGGCTGAGGCCACCTGTTGCTCACCCAGCATGAAGGCCGGAGGACCATCGACTTCACGGTCAAACAGCGGCCGTTCGCCCAGTTCTTTCAGCTGCGGTACAACCTCGCTAGCAAACAGCGACATGCTGTCCTGTGCCATTTGCGACGTCATCCCGGCGTAGCTGAATACACCAGTAAAGCCGCAGCAGTCGGTGCGAGAATGGATGTCCACTATCTTTTCATAGCATTGCTCCGGCGTGCCCCAGATCTGCAGGCTCATGAAAAACTCGGACATGGCGTCCAGACCATCATTGTCGATGCTTTCCTTGAGGACCTTGTAGTATTCATAGCCCTTGGTGGATTCGAAATGATCACTGGTCATTTCGTAGTGCTTGACCACTGAGTTCCAGTAGCCGCCGATGTACTTGCGAGCCATGTCTTCCGCCTTGCCGGCGTCCTTATCGCACAT
>CAXGUU010000246.1:0-5167 GCA_964012875.1 uncultured bacterium | reverse complement strand
TATTTCGTGATCGGTAAAAATCAACGCCGAGCCACGATTCCCAAACGCGTCGTCTATTGCGCATCTGTGCCGCTGCTTGGCTCCGGCAAGATCGACTATGCGGGCGTACGCGAACTGATGGAGGCAGAAGACGCCTGAATCGCGAAGCTTATTGATAAACACCGCTCAGGTGGCCTACTTCTGCGCTCACTTCGCCGAGCCAGCAAGTTACATCGGCCGACCGTTAATACTCCACTCGAAGTCCATGTAGTCGATGTCCCAGCCCCCGCGAAGAATCGCTTCCTCGACACCATCCTTGTCGACATAGGGCGCAAGGAATTTCAGTATCTCGCTCTCCTCGCCGCCAAAATCGTCCGCATGCCATTCGAAAATCTGCGAAAGCTTCGCCAGCCTCAATGCTGTTGAAAAACGGTTCTTGCGTCGGTCGTTTATAAAATCTCGCGCTGCCTCATCGAGTTGTTGCTCAAGCGAATCGCCCCGATACGCGCCGCTGCGCAGATTGGGTGACGTATAGGCGCCTTTGACCAGCGCGAATCGAGTCCGTGGGTCCTCGAACTTCATCACACGGTCCTCGATTGAATTCAGGTCAAGATTCTTGCCCGCCACGCGATGCTCGGTCGTGCGAAAAAACTTGATTCGCCCCAAGGTGGTCAGTGGTGTCGTACCGTCGGTAACGATTTTCACCGCCAGTGCATTGTAAGCATTGATCCAGAACGCCATCCGGTCAGCAGGGCTTTCAAGTTCGTCCACATTGGCGTCGGCGAGGGCCTCAACGTACTTGTGAAACCTGACGTTGCGCGCCACCTCTGGATAGTCGATGTAACCATCCTTGACGTGAGCAGCAAAAACGCCGTCTAAAAGCGCATTCAACACCCGCGGATCCGTCGCCTGGACGAACTGGCTGACCAACATTAGCGCGCTTAAAACAGCGAGCCGAAACCGACATGTTGCTGGGATATTCATACAGACTGGACGAGTTACGCTTCTACTTAACAGGCCACCGCAACAGGTTCGAGTTTCCTCGTCGAGCCGTCCCGACGCTCCTGGTCGCCTGGTGCGATTGCGATTCGGCCATCTTACACCAGCGCACGAACTCCAATCCGACCACTGCGGTCCAGAACAATGCGATACTCGTGTTTCCCTTACAGCGGGCGCCGCAATCGCCAGGGAATCCATGCCCGTCGGAACATTCGGTTCAATGCGCGCCTGCCAGAATCAGAGGCTTATGCGGATGCGAGATGCAGTTGAAAAATACTATGGCAAAGTTTTGTCGTCCTCGGGCGATCTGAAAACATCGGCGTGTACGACGTCCCCTACCCCCGCTTCGAACGTCAGGACGCTGATCGATAACGTGCACCCCGAAGTGCGCGAGCGCTACTACGGCTGCGGACTGGTTTTTCCGACGACCTTGAGCGGTTGCCGCGTCCTCGACATTGGTTGCGGCAGCGGTCGCGACTGCTATGTACTCGCACAACTTGTCGGCCCGAACGGCTCTGTCCTCGGCGTTGACATGACTGACGAGCAACTCGCTGTTGCGGAAAAACACCGTCAGTGGCATGCGCGCGCTTTCGGCTACAACAGGCCCAACGTTGAATTCCGCAAGGGCTATATTGAGGAACTTGACCGACTCGAACTGGAACTGAACAGCTTCGACGTTATTGTTTCTAACTGCGTAATCAATCTGTCGACCGACAAACCGGCTGTGTTGAGGGCCGCCCACGGCTTGTTGAAAGACGGCGGTGAACTTTATTTTTCGGATGTTTATGCGTCCCGCCGCGTGCCTGCGTCTGTCAGCTCAGACCCCGAGTTATACGGTGAATGCCTGGGCGGAGCTTTGTACTGGAATGATTTCGAACAACTGGCGCGGGAGTGCGGCTTCACCGACCCCCGCCTGGTTGAAGATGCACCCATCGCAATCACTTCACCCCGAATCGCGCACAAAGTCGAAGGTATCGATTTCTTCTCCGCCACTTATCGCCTGTTCAAGCTGCCTGCTCTCGAACCTGGTCGCCAGGACTATGGTCAGGCGGTCAGTTACCGCGGGACCATCGAGGATTCAGCAGCCTCATTTCTCCTCGATAAGGAACCCAACATTGAAAAAGGGCGCGTAGTCCCCGTCTGCGGCAACACCTGGAGGATGCTGCAATCGACGCGGCTAGCGCCGCATTTTGAATTTTTGGGCGACTTCAGCAAACACTTTGGGATTTTCAACGCTGCCGGTTCAAACATTCCGTTCGACGCAAGCACTGCGGTCGCACCTGCGACCGCGATGTCGTCCTGCTGTTGAATTAGACCGCAAACTGAGCGCATGAACCCCCGGCTACTGCTCGCCACTGGGCTGATTGTGACCCTTGCCCTGGTCGCATTCGTCATCGAACCCGGCGAATACCTGAATCTCGCCTGGGTCAAATCCCAGCAAGCCGAACTCAAGCACTATGTAAGTGCAAATCCCTGGCGCGCAAGCCTAGCTTGCTTCACGATTTACGTTAGTACCACTGCCCTGTCGATTCCCGGCGCATTCGTGATGACCCTCGCTACCGGCGCCGTCTTCGGTGTGCTGTGGGGCACCGTCATCGTCTCGTTCGCCAGCACGATGGGCGCGACGATCGCATTTTTGATGTCCCGCTACCTGTTCAGGGGTCTGGTCCAGGCCAGGCTTGGGCACCGGCTGGCGGCGATTGACCGGGGCATAGCAAAAGACGGCCCCGTGTACCTGCTGACGCTACGCCTGATTCCGGTTGTGCCCTTTATCGGAGTCAATCTGTTGATGGCCCTGACCCCGATTCAAGTCCGGCACTTTTATCTCTACAGCCAGATCGGCATGCTTCCCGCGACCCTCGTGTACGTCAATGCCGGCACGCAGTTAGCGGATATTCAACAGGCCGCAGACATTGCATCTCCCGGTGTATTGATTGCGCTTGCCGCCCTGTCAGTGTTGCCGTTGTTCGCCAAAGCGATGGCTGCGACCTTGCGAAAAAGAAAGCTCAATGCGCGCTTTCCGGCGCCACGGGGAGTCGACCGCAACGTCGTGGTTATCGGTGGTGGCTCCGCCGGTCTTGTGGCCAGTCTCATTGCCAGCGCCGTTCGCGCCAGGGTGACACTGATTGAACAAAACGCCATGGGCGGCGATTGTCTCAACACCGGGTGTGTGCCTTCAAAATCACTGCTGCACGTAGCGCGCGTCGCGCAACAAATCCGCCAGACAGCGCCACTCGGCATCACGGCCCAAGAACCGGAAATCGATTTCAAACAGGTCATGCGCTATGTCCAGGGAGTGATTCAAGCGATCGAACCGCACGATTCCCGTGAACGCTATGAATCCCTGGGCGTCGAATGCATCACGGGCCGCGCCACGGTTGTCACCCCCTACGAAGTCGAGGTGAACGGTAAACGGCTGACGACCCGCAATATTGTGATCGCAACAGGCGCGCGCCCCCTCGTACCGCAAATACCAGGCCTCGCCGAAATACCCTTTGTCACTTCAGACACGGTATGGAACCTCGAACGATTGCCGAGGCGCCTGGTCGTGCTGGGTGGTGGACCGATCGGTTGCGAGCTGGCACAGGCACTGTCGCGTCTCGGCAGCGAGGTCACGATCGTAGAGATGGCCGGCCGCATCCTGCCCAGGGAAGACGCCGCAGTCTCGGAAATGCTCGCTCAGGCACTACGCGCCGAAGGCGTGCGAATAAAACTCGGGTACCGCGCCGATCATTTCGAATCGGAAAATCAGGAACACGTCTTGCATTGCCTGGGAATCCAAAACAATGAGACGACCGCGATCAGATTCGACACCGCTTTGCTCGCCCTCGGCCGAACCGCGAACGTCGCAGGTTACGGTCTTGAGGCGCTCGATCTGGAGACTGACAACAGCGGTCGACTCGTCATTGACGAGTTCATGCGGACCAGTATCCCCAACATCTATGCTTGTGGCGATCTTGCCGGCCCCTACCAATTCACTCACATGGCATCCCACCAGGCCTGGTACGCCTCGATAAACGCCCTTTTCAGCAGCTTCAAAAGCGTCGCCGTCGACTACCGCGTAGTACCGTGGTGCACATTCACCGAACCTGAGGTTGCGCGCGTTGGTATCAGCGCGGAAGAAGCGTCCGAGCAGAAACTGGCCGTTGAGCTGACTGAATTCCCACTTACGGAACTGGATCGCGCCGTCGCCGACAACGCGACAACAGGCGTGGTTCGAATCCTCACCGCCCCCGGTAGCGATCGCATCCTCGGTGCAACGATTGTCGGCACCCGCGCGAGCGACATGATTGCCGAATTCGTCATGGCAATGAAACACAATATCGGGCTGAAAAAATTACTCGGTACGATTCACATCTACCCCACCTACGCCGAAGCCAACAAGCTCGCAGCTGGTGTCTGGCGTCGCCGGCACGGGCCCGAATGGGCACTCAAAGGCTTGCAGCGCTTTCACCGCTGGCGACGCGAGGGCCGAAGTCGCAGGACCTAGGAGGGCGCTGCAGAAACGGAGCGAGGAAGGCCAGGGGCAAGGCGCAGGCGAGACGCGGACAGGCGTTTACTGGAGTAAATGAGCACCGCAGTCGAGCCCGTAACGCCACCCATGGCCTCCACCGTAGTTTTGCAGGGTCTTGCTAGCGGGAGGCGAGCCGGTCAGCTTCCCGAATGGGTTTAGGCAGGCGGTAACGCCATGCCGTTTGCAGGACGATACGCACAGCCGTACGCAGGTGGACACGGTGACCAACATAAACAAACAATGGACTCGTCTGCCGCCGGGTTCGCACGACTTTTCCGATCAACTCACCGCCATCCCTCAGATCGACGATTGACCCCGTGCTTCTGGCAACCCGGAATGACTGCCGCACAGCCTGGATTTACCGACGCCGATCGCAGGCAGTCCACAGGCCAGGCCGAGGTGGCATGCGCTGCCACAACGGCGCGGATGAGCGATACCCTGACCGTCCACCAGGATCAGGTCGGGTTGAATCGTGAGCTTGGCGAGCGCCTGCAGAGTCGCCGGCACCTCGCGAAAGGAGAGCAAGCCCGGAATGTAGGGCATCCCGGTTGGTTGTTCGATAACTGCTGAGTCAATCACGGTTTCAGCCAGCGCATCCATCACCACGACCGCAGCCCGCGTCGTCTTACCGCCTTCCGGAAATCCGACGTCGATACCGGCAATCGCCTCAATTTT
>CAXGUU010000245.1:0-5170 GCA_964012875.1 uncultured bacterium | reverse complement strand
CGCCGCCATGACTCTTTACTACCGTGCCTCGTAATCCAACCAGGCTCGCGCCGTTGTAACGGCGCGGATCAGCTCTTCGGCGCATTGCTTTCAAGCCCGGCAAGGCAAACAAGGCGCCCAGCTTTGTGAACAGATTGCGGTTGAATTCTTCCCGCGCCATATCGCTTAGCATTTTGGCCACGCCTTCGCTCGCTTTGAGTGCGACATTGCCGACGAAGCCATCGCAGACAATGACATCGAACTTGCCTTTGAACAAGTCATCGCCTTCGGCAAAACCCACATAGTTCAGACTGCTCTGCTCCAGCATGGTGGCCGTCTGTTTGACGCGATCATTGCCTTTCATTTCTTCTTCACCGATGTTCAGAAGCGCGACGCTGGGATTGCTACGACTATCAACTGCCTCGGCCAGCACTGAGCCCATGACCGCAAATCTGAACAGCTCTTCGGAACTTGAATCCACGTTGGCACCGAGATCAAGGACGTGCGTCGGCTGAGTGATTCCCGGCATCGTGGCACAGATAGCCGGGCGGTCGATGCCCGGCAAAGTTTTCAGAACGAACCGCGCAATCGCCATTAGAGCACCGGTATTTCCTGCGCTCACACACGCCTGGGCATCACCGTTTTTGACCTGGTTAATCGCGATCCGCATTGACGATTCGCGTTTATTGCGCAGCGCCGACGATGGTCTTTCATCCATTTCAACGACTTGCGGAGCGTGCACGAACTTAACACGCGGGTCGTTGTCGAGGCCCCGGCGTTCAAGTTCCGGAAGCACGCTGGCCTCGTCGCCAACGAGGATCAGATTCAGATCCGCTGCGTTTCCGAGCGTGTGCGAGGCCGCCGCGAGTGTCACTTCCGGCCCGAAGTCACCGCCCATGGCGTCGATACTGATAGTCGTTGTTGCCACGTTGGGTTCGATCCGCTGCAGGTTCGCATTAAACCGAGACGGATACTGCAGCTCCGCGCACCAATAAGAGTATTTATTCTTCCCCGTCGTCAGTTTCAGCGTCAGCGATGACCTGTTTGCCCCGATAGTAACCATCGGCGCTGATGTGATGGCGACGATGGACTTCGCCGGTCGTCGGATCTTCGGACAAGGTCGGGTTTTTCAGACTATCGTGTGATCGACGCTTGCCCCGCCGGGAAGGTGTCGACTTATTTTGCTGAACAGCCATTATGTAGTGCTCCTGTTTATTTCATTCCTTGCGGCTTGCTTTGCGCAACATGTCCCCGAGGTCGGCGAAGGGTTTCTGTCGATCAGCCGCCGGCTCTTCTGAGCGCTCAGATGCGTGGCATGTTTCATTCTCGTGCAGCGCAATCATCGGGCAAGCCAGTAATATTTCGTCTTCTATCAATGCCAATAAATTGAGTTGCCCGTTGGGTGCCACTGCGCTGTCGTCGAACTGTTCCGCCTCGCTTTCCGATGCCACCAGCACGACCTCGAACTCGCCGTGTAAACTCAGTGAAAACGGTGTCAGACAACGCTGGCATTCGACACCCATCGGCGCCGTAAAAGTACCCTTCAGAATCAGTTTATGTTCTTCGTCCTCTCGAACGCCTAAACTCACGGCCGGGTTACCGATGATCCGAAAAGCACCGTCCAGGCGCGAGAAACCGGTCGCTGCCAAAGCGCCCTCAAGCGGTTCACCTGCTACCGCCATTCGACGGCAGTCAATCGATGCGGGTATTTCGCGGGCCATAAGGGCGCGATATTGTAGTCTAAACATCAGGTAGTTAGAACTAGAATATACGGAAACTGCTTAGCCGACCTAACTCACTCGTCTACAACTTCCTATGAGTACTTCTCCGAGAATTATCCTGGCCTCGTCATCCAAGTACCGTCGCGAACTGCTGGCCAGACTGGGGTTCGCCTTCGAGTCGATTTCGCCGGATATCGATGAAACCCCGCTGGGCGGCGAGGGAGCGACGGCTCTGGCAGCCCGACTGGCCAAGGAAAAAGCACAAAAAATAGCCGTCCGAACGCCTGATGCAATTGTCATAGGCAGCGACCAGGTTGCGAGTTTCGAGACCGACATCATCGGCAAGCCGGGGTCGAAACCACGCGCCGCGGCACAACTTCGCCGCTTTTCGGGTCAGGAAGTCGAATTATTAACGGCTGTTTGTGTGATTCGGACCGAGACTAGCGAAGCGGTAGCCGCTGTTGTGCCGACAACCGTCAGGTTTCGCCCGTTATCAGAAAGCGAAATCGATGCCTATCTCGAGGTCGACCAGCCTTTTGATTGTGCCGGTAGTTTCAAGGCAGAAAAATTCGGCATCGCCCTGTTTGAACCGATTCGCAGCGACGATCCGACTGCGCTACCGGGATTGCCGCTGATCACCATTGTTTCCGCACTCAGAAGCTTTGGCGTCACGGTCGCTTAGTGTCTTACCAGCTGAACGGCCGCTCGACGGCGAACCGATTCAATATGGATGTGCCGGTTCGTTTCAGCAATCCTTCCAGCGAGTAATCCTGGGGTGTGAAATCCACAATATCTTCCGCGCCGATGATTTCCCGGGCGACATAGCTGGATGAACCGAACGCGTCGACCAGTCCCAGATCCAGCGCCCGTTCACCGGTCCATACAAGTCCCGAAAACAGCTCCGGGCTGTCCGCGAGGCGGTCGCGGCGGCCCTTGAGCACGGTATTGACGAACTGTTCGTGAATTTCGCCCAGCATCCCGCGCACGTGGTCGATATGAGGTTGTTCCAGTGGCGAGAAGGGGTCGAGAAAACCTTTGTTTTCACCGGCCGTCAGCAATCGACGTTCGATCCCGAGCTTTTCCAGTGTATCGACGAATCCAAAGCCGCCCATGCGAACGCCGATAGAACCTACCATGCTGGCTTTGTCCGCGTAAATTTCATCGGCGGCAGCGGCAAGATAGTAGCCCCCCGACGCGCACAGATCCTCAATGACGGCATAGACCGGAATATCCGGATGTTTCTTCTTGAGCCGGTATATTTCATCACTGATGTAGCCGGACTGTACCGGGCTGCCGCCCGGACTGTTGATGCGAAGAATGACGCCGGCGGTGCTCTCGTTTTTGAACGCTTTGCGCAGCCCACCTACGATCGCGTCGGCGCTCGCCTCGCTGCCATGGGAGATGACGCCCTGCACATCAACCAGCGCTGTTATCTTCTCGTCGCCGAACGGTAACGACCGTGTATGGGGTGGCAGCGACAGTACGATAAAGATCGAAACGTAGGCGAAAGCCAGGAGCTTGAAAAATACGTTCCAGCGTCTTGCCCGCCGTTGCTCGCGCAGGAATTCGAACGATAGGCGGTTAGCCAAGGCGTGTTCAAAGTCTGATGACGGTTGTTCGCCCGAGGCAGGCGCCGATGTTTTGTCGTCGTTATTCCAATTCATTGATGGAGGCATTCATCCTGGCTAAGGGCTTCGGGCCGTCAGGCGCTGCAAATATCGTGGCAGATCGCCAAAATCATCGACCACAAACAGCGGCTGGCAGTCTAGCAAAACTTGTCTTTCATGGGCGCCGAAAGCGACAGCTGCCGCGGACGTGCCCGCCGCGTGTGCCATTTCAAGATCGTAGGTGGTATCTCCGATCATGAGCGTGTGCCGTGAGTCAACGGCGTAACGTTCGAACAGACAGCGCAGCATTTCGGGATCAGGTTTGGGCGCGCATTCATCGACCGTGACCGAATCAACGAAATGGTCTGCAATACCTAAATTCACAAGGGCTGAATTCAACCCGGCCCGGCTCTTGCTGGTCGCAATGGTCAGCAGGTGGGTCTGCCCCAGTAGCCGCAGCGTCTCTTCCACGCTATCAAAAAGCGGTGTGGGTACTGCCGTCGCAGCGGCGTAGGCCGATTTGTAAGCGTCGGCGAGGCTCAAACGGGCGCGCTCGTTCAAACCAGGCCCGAGACGCGCGATTGCAGTAAGCAGATGCAAGCCAATGACCTCGCGTATCGACCCTGTTTCGGGTATCGCCCGGCCGTGTGCTTCAAATGCGGTTTGCATAGCGCTGACGATGCGCGCTTGCGAATCGACCAGCGTGCCGTCGAAATCGAAAACGATCAGTTCAAATGGTGACTGCACTACAACGCTTGACCCTGTCCGTCCAGGTTTTCGCGCACCTCGGTCAGGGCCGGAGGTAACCCGGCATCGACGGCGATCGTGTCACCGTTGTCGCTGAACGCGAGGTGCGTCGCGTGCAAAAACAGGCGTTTGAGTCCAGCGCGCCTCATTTCCCGATTGAACTCGGCATTACCGTAAAGCCGGTCGCCTGCGACAGGGTGTCCGAAATGCTGCATGTGGGCCCTGATCTGGTGCATGCGGCCGGTATGGATGGCGAGATTAACCACCGTGTGCTGCCCCACCAGTTCTCGCTCCAGCACTGATGTGGACGCTGATTTCCCGCGGTCATCGACCTGGCTCAGGCGTTCGCCCTGCTCGCTGCGTTCAATATTCAACGCGGCATCGATTGTGGTCAGGTCGTCGGCGAGATAACCGCGGACCAGCGCGATATAGCGCTTAGTTACCGTCCCACACTGCAATTGTTGCTGGAAACTTTGCAAGGCCGCGAGATTCTTACCCAGCACGACCAGCCCAGAGGTGTCTCGATCGATCCGGTGAGCAAGGTCGAGGCGTTTGATGTCGGGGCGTAGCTGACGCAGTAGTTCTATCAGGCCAAAGCGAATGCCCGTCCCGGCGTGGCAGGCCAGCCCGGCCGGCTTGTCGACGACCAGATAGTTGGCATTTTCGTACACCGTGCAGTTGGCGATGGCGTCGAGGCGATGCGCGGGAACCGACCCTGCCGGTGCCTGGTTATCCTCCAACGGAGGAATTCTGATGCGATCTCCCGGACTGATCCGAAGGTGCGGTTTTGCGCGTTTGCCATTAACCCTGACCTGGCCGCTGCGCAGCAGCTTGTAGACCAGGCTTCGGGGCGCGCCTTTCAACAGCGAGAGCAGCACATTATCGATGCGACGGCCAGCGTGAGTCTCGTCGAGCGTTTCAACGCGGACCCGGCTGTTGCTGCCTGGCGCAGGTTCAAGTTTGCTCGGTGGGTTCAAGGTTGTTATAGTCTGACGATGTCCGCACCTTACGTAAATGGCGGATTACACTGCGAAAAAACGAATCTACGTAGAGAATTTCGACTAAATTCGGAAAAGTTTAGCAAACCTGGATGCCGCCACAGCTTTCGACCGCCGC
>CAXGUU010000244.1:0-5202 GCA_964012875.1 uncultured bacterium | reverse complement strand
CAGGTTCAGCCCTCCGAGGTACCCGGCCGCCAGGGTAGCGCCAAATGCACCCACAACGCCGGTGGGATGAAACCCTTTGTCGTGGAAGCCGCCTCGTGCCGCGGCACCGATGCGGCTGGCGCACTCGCTCGCGATCACAAACGCGGACAGCATTTCACGACCGCTAACTTCGGCCATGATGCCGGCGACGAGCGCCGTCGGCGCGGCGCTCGCGGACGTATGTACCACCGATTCAGTGTGGGTATCGTCGAAATCAAGGCCGTGAATCAGAGTGCCGTTCAGGTGGGCAGCGTCTCTCGGAGACAGTTTCAAATCCATGCCGATGACGGGGTAGCGCCCGTCTGCGTCCAAATCCGCAAGCGCGGCTGCAAGGCGAGGGCCAAAATCGGACGTGGTTGCGGCGAGCCCGATGCCGAAAGCGTCAAGCAGGCTCAGTTTGGCACGTTGGACGACCCCCTCTGGCACGCTCTCAAGGGTGAAAGTGCTGGCAAATTCAGCAAGCCTTGCCGCGACCGGTTCGCCGATTTCGCTGGGCTCACCGCGCTCCGGCTTATTCACCGGCACCCGCTTTCAGTGCTATGACTGCATCGTAGAGCGCGACCATGCGCTGCGCTTTTTCGACGATGGGGTAGTCGACAAAATAGCCGTCGACCTGGATCGAGGCCGACCCTTCCGCTTCGGCAGCCTCAAAACTCTCGATGATGCGGCGCGCCCACTCAGCTTCCGCGGCGGTTGGCGTATAGGCGGCGTTGGCCGGCTCTATTTGATTGGGATGAATGCACATGCGGCCCTGAAATCCGAACTCGCGACCTTTGCGGGAAGATGCGATAAACGCTTCGGCTTCCTTGATGTGGATAAACACCGTATCGATCGGTGGTTCAATTTCGCCAAGGCGCGATGCCAGCACCAGTTCCGCCCGCGCAGCGGCAATTTCGTCTTCCCCCAGCGTCCATTGCAGGTTCAAATCACGGGTGTAATCGCCCGCACCGAAAGTCACGCGGCGCACGCGGCTGCCAGCACCGCAGATGTCCCGGGCCGCAGCAAGACCGCGCGCGGTTTCGATAATCGGCATGAGGTCGATAGAACCAACCTCCAGGCCGGCTCGCTGTTCAAAATTTCGCATGGTCCAGTCGATGGTTTCAAGGTCGCTCACCGACTCGAGCTTCGGCAGCATGATGCCGTCGAGCCACGGACCAATCACAGTTTCAAGATCGCCGAAGCAGAACTCGGTGTCGAGCGCGTTCACCCTGACGTAGCCGCGACAGCGCCTGGGCGCCTTTAACGCCTCGACGACCGTGTCCCGCGTCGGTACTTTCTCGGCCACGGCAGTTGCATCTTCCAGATCAAGAATCACGGCATCAGCGCCGGTAACAAATGCCTTTTCGACCCGGCGCGGATGATTTCCAGGAGCGAATAGGAAGGTTCGGTTCAGCGACATGGCATCATTCCGGTGGGCTTGTCTTGCAGATCAGTTCGGGAAGCGCTTTTGATGCGCCCTAAGTCAGGCTAGTCTATCAATGTCCCGGGTCGCCACCTATGAAAATTAAAAGGCCGCCTGTGCCGGCAGGGCCCCTCGCCCAGCCACAATCAAGTATTTCTAAACCTGGAATTTGAGCATGAGTTTTACGCTAGGCGTTGACGTGGGCGGCACGTTTACCGATATCTTTCTGGTCGACGATTCGAACGGCGACGTTCACACCGCCAAGGTTCCGTCCACGCCGGAAGATTCATCAATAGGCGTACTAAATGGCATAGAAAAGGTCTGCCGCCAATCAGGCGTTGAGCTCAAGTCCATCTCGCATGTCATGCACGGTACGACCGTTGCGACCAACACGATTCTGACCGGCAGCGGTGCCCGAGTCGGCATGGTTACCACGTCCGGGTATCGGCAGGTCCTCCAGATTGCGCGTTCGTTCGTGCCGGGCGGCCTCGGCGGCTGGGTGATTTACAACAAGAGCGAACCTCTGGCGCCGCTGGAATTGACCATTGAGGCTGAAGAGCGCGTTGGCGCCGATGGCGCCGTGGTTACGCCCCTGAACGAGGAAAAATTAAAATTTGATCTGGCGGCGCTCGCCAATCGTAACATCGAAGCCCTGACGGTGTGTCTCATCAATTCGTTCGCCAACAGCGAGCACGAACAGCGCATCCGGGCGCTGGCGGAAGAAGTCATTCCAAATATCCCCGTATCGCTGTCCTCGGATGTTATCCCCGAAATGCAGGAATACGAACGCGCGATTACGACGGTCGCAAATTCCTACGTTCGGCCGCGGGTCCAGACCTACGTTGAAAATCTCACGCGAGAACTTTCGACCCGCATGCAGGACGTCAAGCTTCATGTGCTGCGTTCAGACGGTGGTCTGGCATCAGCACGTTCGGCAGGTGAGCTCCCCGTCAACCTCCTTATGAGCGGCCCGGCGGGTGGCGTTACCGGCGCATTATGGCTTGCGAAACAGGCGGGATATTCGAATCTCCTCACCCTCGACATGGGCGGGACATCGACGGACGTCGCCCTTATCCAGGACGGCGTGGCGCAATTGCGCCGCGAAACGACCGTCGGCGACGTCACCGTGCGCGCGTCTTCGGTTGACGTACGGACCGTCGGCGCAGGCGGTGGTTCAATCGCCCATGTACCTGAATTAACCGGAGCGTTACGGGTCGGCCCGGAGAGCGCTGGTGCGGTGCCGGGTCCCGCTGCCTACGGCAAGGGTGGCAGCGAACCGACGGTGACTGATGCCAACGTAGTGCTCGGCTATCTGCCCGGCACGGCATTGCTGGGCGGGGACATGGCACTCGAAACCGACAACGCGCGCGCGGCAGTCCAACAGATTGCCGATGCACTTGGGCGCAGTACCGAAGACGCCGCTGCCGGGATCATCGA
This sequence comes from uncultured bacterium, assembly GCA_964012875.1. GTDB lineage: Bacteria > Pseudomonadota > Gammaproteobacteria > CAXGUU01. The sequence continues at coordinate 2,324 of CAXGUU010000244.1, read as the reverse complement.
TATTGTCAACGAAAACATGTTTGGCGCGCTACGCCTGGTTTCAATTGAACAAGGCTATGACCCGCGCGACTTTGCGCTCATCGCCTTCGGCGGTGCCGGTCCCCTGCACGCCAACGCGCTTGGCCGCCTGATGGACAGCTGGCCGGTCATCATTCCACCCGGCCCCGGCGTTTTATGCGCGTCTGGTGACGCAACGACAAGACTGCGCGACGAGGCCTCACGCACCTTCATTCGACGCTTCAGCGATACCTCTGCCAGCGAGATTTCGACCATCTTCAGTGAACTGGCTGAAGCCGCCGCCCGCGCCCTCGACGAGGAAAACGTCCCACGCGACGAGCAATCCGTGACCTTTCAGGCCGATCTGCGCTATCACGGCCAGGGCCTGTTGCTGACGGTTGATACTGAACTGTCGGATTTGAGCGCGAACGGCCTCGATGTCATCGGCGATGCGTTTGATGCCATCCACCGCCAACTCTTTACCTTCGCACTCGATGTCGACAAAGAACTGGTTAATCTGCGCGCCGTCGTCCAGGGCCGCGAGTCTGATGTCGCTGCGCCAGCGCTCCCGCAAGGTTCAGCCGATGCGAGCGCCGCAGAATTGGCGCGACAATCTGTCTACATGGATGGGCAATGGTACGACGCCCCCATTTTTGATCGGGGCGGACTGAAATCAGGCAACATGATTCCGGGTCCGGCGATCGTCACTGAGATGGATTCCACGAGCATCATTCTGCCCGGGCATACCGGCACGGTTGATAAGGTCGGCAACATCGTCATTCAACCGGACGCAAAACAGGAATAGCGCACATGCCTGCACAAATCGTCTCCCCCAACACTACGCCGTTCGAGCGTCAGGAGATCGACTCCATTACGCTAGACATCATCGAGAACGCCCTGAAAAACGCGCGCTTCGAGATGGATGCCGTGTTATTCAGGACGGCAATGTCGCCCGGCATCCGCGAACAGCACGACGAATTCCCCATGATTGCCAACAGCGATGGAAAGATGGTCGTGGGTCAATTTGGCTCATTTATCCACGGTTTCACCGAAGGCTATGACGGCACGATCGAACAAGGCGACATTTTCTTAACCAACGATCCCTACTCCTGCCGCGGCGCGATCAGCCACGCCAATGACTGGCTGGTGTTGATGCCGGTATTTAAAGATGGCCGTTTGATTGCCTGGGCGTCGATGTTTGGCCACATGACCGATATCGGCGGCAAGGTTCCGGGCAGCCTGCCAACCGATGCCCGGCAAATTTTTGAAGAAGGGATCGTCGTCCCGCCTACAAAAATTTTCCGGGGCGGCGAGCTGCAGGAAGAGATTCTTAATATCATTCTCCGAAACTGCCGCCTCCCCCACTGGAATCTGTCTGATTTCAACGCCATCATCGCCGCCTGTCGCACCGCGGAGAAGCGTTGCATTGAACTCGCCGAGCGCTTTGGCGACGACTTGTTCTATTCGGCCATGGACGAACTGTTGGAACGCAACAAGCGCGCCATGGCACAACTGATCAAAACGACCATTCCCGAGGCGAGACAGAGTTTCGAGGATTATCTGTGCGACGACGGCATGGGCATGGGGCCGTACAAAATCGCCTGCACCATGTGGCGCGATGGCGACAAGGTCGTCTTCGACTTTGAAGGTACCGACCCGCAGTCGATCGGCTCGATCAATTTCTATCTGAACGAAGAAATGTTCAAAATGTTCGCCGGCGTTTTCATGATCATGGTCTTCGATCCCCAGATCATGTTTAACGACGGCTTCTACGATCTGATGGAGGTCAGAATTCCGGAAGGCTGCCTGTTAAAGCCGGTACGCCCGGCTGCACTGTCCTGCCGGACCCACGCGTTAGGCAGGATCTTTGACGTACTCAGTGGCCTGCTCGGGCAGAGCAACCCTGATTTTCTGTGTGCCGCAGGATTTTCTGACAGCCCGCACTTCATGTATTCGGGCTATACCAAAGATGGTGAGTGGTATCAGCTCTATCAAATTGGTTTCGGTGGCATTCCCGGCAAACCGTCTGGCGACGGCCCGGACGGCCATTCCCTGTGGCCAAGCTTTACCAATGTACCGAACGAGTTCCTTGAGTGTAATTTTCCGTTACGTATCGAACAGTACGTGACCCTCGCGGACAGCGGTGGCGCGGGCAGGCATCGTGGCGGCAATGCATTGCGAATCGGTTATCGATTTCTGGAAGACGGAGAAGTCTCGATTCACGATGACCGATGGCTCACCTACCCCTGGGGGGTGAATGGCGGCGAGCCGGGACAACGCAGCCGCAAACTCCTGGTTCGGGGCGATGGCAGCGAGGAACGCCTGCC
>CAXGUU010000243.1:0-5213 GCA_964012875.1 uncultured bacterium | reverse complement strand
CTGGGATGGTGCGAACGATCTGTGCCTCACGGAGCGCGAGGGCGGATACATGTGGGCGGCTAACGACGGCCTGGTCGCCCGCTACCGCGAACTCGAGTCGGGCATCGAAGCCGATCAGCAAGGGCATTATGTTGGCTGTGCTGCGCTCTACGCCCGGGCCAGCGCACTCCCACTGGCGCCACAATGGGCCGATGAGATCGACGGTTCGCGCGACCAGATCGTCTTCGCGGAGCTGCTACGCTGGATCACAGCCGTCGCGCGCAGACAATACTTCAGCGCATTCGTCTAGAAGCGGACGCCGCCGCGCCAGCCGCCCCAAAGTCAGAAAGCGAGTCTATTCGTTGAATGAACACGCCTGACCGCAGGTTGGAGTGGGTCGTTTTTGCGCTCGTCGCTGCTGCATTCACCACGATCTATATCACCCAGCCCGTACTGTCGGTGCTGGAGAAAGACTTTAGTGCCGATACGGTCAGTGTTGCCCGAACAGTATCGGCGGTACTCCTGGGCATCGTGGTTGCCAACCTGCCGTTCGGTTATCTGAGCGATCGCTATACCATCCGTCCGATTATCTTCAGCGGTGGTGCTGCTATCGCTGGCTGCAGCCTGTGGTGCGCCTTCGCCGCCGATCTCCAAACGCTGACGATTGCACGTTTCGTCCAGGGCTGTTGTATCCCTGCACTGACGACCTGTCTAGCAGCCTACCTGGCCCGCATCCTGCCGCTCGAGCGTCTTAATGTGGTCATGGGCAGTTACGTCGCTGCGACAATCTTCGGTGGTATGTGCGGCCGCTTGCTTGGTGGTTTCATTCACGATCCTGCCGACTGGCGCCACGCCTTCATCACCGCGGGCATACTGGTTGGGGGAAGTTGCTTGGTAGCGTCCCGCATCATTCCTGTTGCGCCCGTTGAACAGTCGCGGCCAGCCTCTTCCAGCTATATCAGGTTGCTTGCCAACGGCCGGCTGAGCCTTTTGTTTCTTTGCGGCGCGGCTGGACAGGCCATCTTTTCCCCGGTGTTCAACACCGTCCCCTATCGACTGCAGAACGAGTTGATCGGGCTGTCTGCGCGTGAATCAAGTCTGGTTTACCTGACCTATATCTGCGGCGTCGCCATCGGCCCCGCCGCCGGACGACTGAGCAATCGAGTCGGTAACGGCAATGCCATGATGATTGGCTCGGGCCTCCTTGCGGGTTCGCTCTTGTTATTGCTCATCCCTACCGTGGGCGCGGTGGTACTCGCCCTGGTGGGCATGTGTTGTGGTTTTTTCGCGGTTCACGCGGCCGCGGTCGGCGCACTCAACCGCAAGCTTGAATCGAGTCATGGACGGGCCAATGCGCTGTACGTACTCAGCTACTACCTCGGCGCCACAATTGGCGTCAGCTGGTCCTCATGGGTTTATCAATACTACGGCTGGGAGTTGTTGATAGCTGTCGCCTGCGCGATTTTAATCGTGCCGTTTCTGGTGGGCATGAGGGAGCGGCACGAGCGCTGAATATCGGGTTTCAGGTAGTCGCTTTTTCGCCTCTTGCCGACACCGGGCGATTGACCAGCAACACGCCGGTAAAAACCATCAGCCCACCGCCGATGATGGCACTGTTTAAGGTTTCCCCGAGAACCAACGCAGCCGTCAACACACCGAATACCGGCACCAGATTGATATAAATGGCGGCGCCAACAGTCCCCATCTCGACCACCGCCTGGTAGTACCACAGGAATCCAAGGGCCGAACCAATGAATCCAAGCAGAAATATGCAGGCGACGGCGATACCGTCGGTATAGATCGCGAACGTCACCTCGGGGCGCGCGAACAAGGACGGCGCGAGGCAAATCACACCGATGACCGTGGCATAGGTCGTGACCAACAGCGGCGAATATTCTTCCAGCACGTCGCGTCCGACGACCGAATATACGGCCCACACCAAAGCGGATAAAAATATCAGCATTTCCCCAAACCCGAAGCCGACCAAAAACAAGGTTTCGATTCGCCCGTCGGTAATCACGAATAACGTACCGAGAAATGCAACCGCAACGCCTAAGAGCGCCAGGCGGTCGGGGAGCTTGCGATAGAAAATCAGATCCAGAATCACGATCTGGATTGCGATCAGTGCGAGGATGATCGAAGTCGTCGTTGCAGTCGTGTATTCAAGCCCTTTGTACATTAATCCGTTGTGCAAAAATATCCCGGTCACCCCGAGAACCAATAGCCGCCACCACATGCGCCTGGCGACTGGTGCAAACTGCTTCGCTGACCACATGAACAAAAGCAGAAATAACATGGCAACGAAGAAGCGTCCGAACACCACGGCAAACGGGGCCTCGTAGTGCGCCAGCACCCGGCCTATCGTCGGTGTCGCCCCCCAGAACAGGCTGGCGAAAAGCAACTTGAAGTGAATCGGCACGAAGTATCGCTCAGCCTAGGGTCATGGTAACGGTCACCGCTGCAATGCTGAGATTTACCGCTCTAACGCGTTGTTTCGCCTCAGTGCATCGAGCAGGCGCCAGTCGCCCGGTGACGACTGTTGCCTGGACAGAGATGGTAACCTCGCTCAACAGCCAATGCGACGAGCCTGAGACCATCGCAACCACCCGGAGTTTACGAACATGACGAGATTTGGCGTCTGCCTCCTGCCCACCGACACAACCCTGTCCCCGCCCGCATTGGCGCTGGCGGTAGAATCGCGCGGCCTCGACATGCTGTTTTTCGCAGAGAACAGCCACGTGCCGATCAAACACCGTAAAAACTCATACCACAGCCCGGAACTGGTTGAACCCTTTGCGCGTATGCACGATTCCATAACAGCACTGGCAGCCTGCGCTGCGGTTACAGAACGAATTCAACTTGGCACCGGCGTCTGCCTTTTGACCGAACGTGATCCGATCATTACCGCAAAGTCCATTGCAACGCTCGATCATCTATCGAATGGCCGGGTTATCTTTGGCATCGCCGGCGGCTGGATCAAGGAAGCCATGGAGCACCACGGATCGCCGTTCAAAGAGCGCTGGCGTATCGTCCGCGATCGGGCCATCGCGATTCGGACCCTATGGCGCGAGGACCCTGCGGAGTACCATGGCGAATACGTCGACTTTGGACCCAGTTGGGTACACCCAAAGCCACTGCAGCCCGGGGGGCCGCCCATTTACATCGGCTCCAACTCTGGCAAGGTACCCGCGCGCGTGGCCGACTACGCAGATGGCTGGATGCCGATTTACGAACGCTATGACGGCGATCCGATGGCCGATTTACGTCAGGCTTGCGACAAGGCCGGTCGCGATTTCTCAGAAATGACCACGCTGCTGTTCGGGACACCGCAGGACGCCAAAATTATTGGCGGTTTCATAGACCGCGGCTGCGATGGATTCGTTTTTTTGATCCCACCAGAGGACTACGGACGGATCGAAGAGGCCCTGGACGAAGTCGCCGCGCTGGTATCCGGAATTCGGACTTAGCGGCACCACCATTGCGTGGCCTGGCAGACGTTCAGCTTACGGTATCGGCGGGTGCCTGCTTTAACCATCGACGCAGCCCGGCTTCGCCACTACTGGCCCACCATTTCACGGTTCGCACTTTGAATCTGATCAGGGTCGGTTCGCCTTTGAATAGTGGCGTCGTCTGGTATTGCGGGTACTTTGTTCTGAGCGCGGCTTCCGCTGCCTCAAATTCACTATCGTCGGAGGTCACGACACTGGCCTCGCAGGCGAGCTTGATCCACCATAAGGACTGCCAGTCGCCGCTATAGTGATCGAGCGTCAGCGCGACTTCGGGATGAAGTGCTATCGAATCGAGACGTCTCAGCCGCGCGCTCTTCTTCGGTTTACCGTCGATCGGCGAATAGAGCCTTTCGTTTGTCGCGGCAAAAACGATTGGCATCACATCGATCGCACTGTCGGCGTCGAGCACACCGAGGCGGGCGACGGGCATCACGAAGTAAATTTCTTCCAGCAGTGAGTCCGGGGGCGTCTTCACGTGTTGGACGGACCACCCGTCAACGCGCTTCAAACCCGGATGCGAACGTGCCTGATGCGCGTTTACGCTCGCCGGGTTCGTCATCTGGCGCATTAACGGTCACTTTGCGCAGTACCGCGAGGTAACCCGCTTCAGTTTCTATCCTGCCGCCATGCCCGTTCTGCAGCAACGATTGCCGCAGCCGCTTCAGGCGGTAACACGGCACCCAGAAAACGAGGTGATGCTCTAGATGATAGTTAACCCAGTAAGGCGCGACAAAAACTCGTTCGAGCGGCGACACAAGCGTCGTTCGAGCGTTGCCAAAGTGGTCGTCGGCATCACGTACGACCGCGTGCTCAGCAATATTGCGGATACGCAGTACAACTTGCTGCCAGGTCAGGAGCGGAACCAGCCACAACGCGACGTAGAGCCAGGCATGTCCTGCCCAACTGCAACCAAGCAGGACCACCGCCTGTATCAAGGTCTGTGGACCCAGCTCGCACCAATAGTGATGCACGCGTTCGGATAAGGGCTGGTCGGGGCTGCCGAGCGCATGGCGAAACTGGGCCTTTCGTTGTGAGAAGCCGGTTTGGCCGCTGATATCGCGCCACAATTTACGCCGCAGGCTGGCCCTCGTGATTGGGTAGTGTCCGGTCAATACCAGGTCCGGATCGTCCGCTTGCTGCGTTCTGGTGTGATGTTTCAAGTGATAGGCGCGGTATATCCTGACGTCGGCAAGCGTCGGCCAGGCGCAGAAGACTTGCGCAAGAAACCGGTTAACCGCAGGTGTCTTACCGAGCGCCCCGTGGGCGCCATCGTGCATTAGGATCAGCAGCCCAAGCTGCCGACTGCCGACCAGCATGACCGCAAAGATGTAGGTCACGACGTGAGGAAACCAGATGAATATCGCCATCGCGCCAATGATGACGGCCCAGGCGTGCGCGACCAGATAGATGCCCCAGACATCTGAACGTGCCCGTACCGCCGCAAGCTGGTCTGAGGTCAGGAGTGTCGACGCTGTCGAAATGGCGCGCATTGGAGCGATGAGAATCCAAGCTTGTGCACGAAAGTACCCCCTAGTGTAGAGACTAAGCGCGTAATGCAAAACTACTGCGGAGACCAGGGCGGCGCTGCGCGTCTCGCTATCCCATCTGGGCGCACCGCACAAGCTTGCGGACGGGGCATGCGGACGCAAAAATACCGCGCACTGTTTACCCCCAAGAGAACTTAGCATGCTCGACCAATTCAGGCGTGTGGGCGCCGGTTTATCG
>CAXGUU010000242.1:0-5220 GCA_964012875.1 uncultured bacterium | reverse complement strand
GCAGGATGGCGCGTGAATCTTCATAGCGGGTCACGATCCAGCTTTTTAGCGGGCCGCACCAGTGACAGGGATCTTCCGCTTGCAGCTGTCGAAATATTGGCAACGGATCGTTAATGGTGTTGCGGTCTCGCGGGTTGTAGATGCCAGGGTCTAAAGGCATGAATGCACTCAGGTTGAAGCAGTATCGGCTCAGCCTAATCGAAGCGCTGTGCTATTGAAAATTCAGGCGGGCATGCGCCCGGTGCGCGGTATCGATTAACTCCACGGGACCGGGCGGTCGAAGAACGTTTTTTTTATGATTGTTGATAGACTGGCGGCCACGCGAAATTGAGAACACTGCAATGGACAAGGTTTACATTATCGGCAGCTACAGCACGGCCTTCGGACGGCGACCGCACGACAGCGTTAAAGACCTCACGCGTGAAGCCTATGACGAAGTGCTGGCCGACGCGGGCCTGGACGACGGCGGCCGCTTGGAATCGTCCTGGTTCGGCAATTGCGGTATGTGGACTGAAGAACAAGGGAGTATCCGCGGGCAGGTCTGCCTGACCCCTCAAATCCGCGATGGCAGTTTCCCCGAGCGAATTCCATTGACTAACGTTGAAGGTGGTTGCGCTACGGCGTCGCTGGCGCTGAACGGGGCCTGGAAAGATGTTTTGTGTGGCCAGTCTGATTTCAGCATCGCTTTTGGCGTTGAGAAAACGTTCTACCCGGATGATCCGCAAAAGTCGGCGCGACTCTATTTTGGTGGCATCGATCAATATGACCCCGAGCAGTGGGAGGATTATTACCGCGCCGCGGGCGAGGTCGCCGGCAAGCCTTTTGAGCCGGGTCCCGATCGCACGATTTTCATGGATACTTACGCCATGCAGGCCTGCTATCACATGAAGGCGCACGGCACGACCCAGCGCCAGATTGCCGCGGGTGCGGCCAAGAATCACAACAACGGTGCCCTGAATCCGAAGGCGCAGTATCGGTTTGAGATGAGCGTAGAAGACGTGCTTGCGGATCGCGAAATTACCTTCCCGTTGACGCGCGCCATGTGCGCGCCGATTGGTGACGGCGCGGCAGCGGCGATCCTGTGTTCTGAAAAGGCCTTACAGTCACTGCCGGTCGCGACGCGGGAACGTGCGATTGCGATCACGGGGCAAGGCCTGAGCGGCGGCAAATACCGCAACCTGGATGAAGATGGTCTGAGCCGCTTTGCTGCCGAGCGCGCCTACAAGATGGCGGGGCTTGGACCCGATGATATCGACGTCGCGGAAGTGCACGACGCCACGTCCTTTTGCGAAATCTATCAGGCCGAGATGATGGGATTCTGTGAGCGCGGAAAAGGTGGTGCATTTATCGAAAGCGGTGCGACCGCGATGGGTGGCAAGATTCCGATCAATACGTCTGGCGGCCTGGTTTCCAAGGGTCATCCCGTCGGCGCTACCGGGCTTTCAATGATTGCCGAGCTGGCCCAGCAGCTGCGCGGCGAAGCCGGCGAGCGTCAGGTCGAAGGCGCTCGCGTTGCGCTGGCCGAAAACGGCGGCGGCGTTATGGGTTTCGATGAAGCGGCCTGCTCGGTCTCCATCCTGCAAAGTGCGGCCTAGCAGGGTGACGAGACACTACTGCGGCGGCCATGGGCTGCGTTGCGGGCTCGTCCGCGGTCATCATTCACACCAGTAAATGCCGGTCCTCGCCCCACCCCGCCGTGCCCCTGACCTGCCGTGTTTCGGTTTGCACTGCACTGCCAGCGGTTACACGACAGGGGCTATCCAGCGCGGTTCGTTCGGCTGCGGCCTAAACTTCTCACGCGGTCGCCGGTCATAATCAAGGGGCGGCTTTTTTCTCAAGGCCCGCGGGGGCTGTAGACACCATAGTCAGCCGCCGCAAGCCGCTCGAGGACAATGCGGCGGCCGCTCGTTTACTCTACTGGTTCGGTGTGCTGGACAAAAACGAGGAACTAAAGACGCTCGCGGTCAGCACGGTACGCGCCACTGCGTTGCCGAAAATCGTTGCTCACGAAGGCAGGGTGACCGGCAGCCTGGCGGTAACACTCGAACTGTTGACGGCTGGTTACGTTGAGTTTTCAGTCGTCGGTAGCGGTGCCGGCGTCGCCGACCTGCTGGCTGCGGGACGCGGGGCCTATGAACCACGACGGGTACTCCATCCAGAGCTTCCCGGGCGCTATCCAGAACCGCAGAACGCGGCGATGTACATCTGCAACGATGATCAGTGCATGGTGCGCATTACCGACCCCGAAGACGTGCAGACCAAGGCGGAGGGGTTTATTCCAGCGGTGATGAATAGCCCGGGTACTAAGGCGCGACCTTAAATCCCGCATGCTCGACCAGGCGATCAGTTTCGCCGCCCGGATACCAGATCACCAGCGCTTTTACCGGGCCTTCCGAGAGGACGGCATGTTTAACGGTGTCGCCTGGCTTCACGAACCCGAGCATGCCCGGTTCCAGCCGATGGACCACACCGTTAACTTCATGCCCGAGTACGCCTTCAACGACGTAAAAGAGTTCGAGACTGACATGCGCGTGGGCATCGCTCTCGCCAAAGCCGGCGGGCAGGATGAGTTCGCCCACTTCAAGCTGGTCGGTCCCTAAGTTCGATGATTCCGCCAACATGCGGATGACGACGGGACCGGCTATCAGATTACGCGTGCCGCTCGAAGCCGCGGTGTATTCAAGCGTGCTTTTGGCGACGCCACCGTGGTCGGCATCGCCGTGCGCAACAGTCGCCCCGGGGGCTAGCAAACACGCCGCAAAGATGGTCGCTGAAATGCGGTTCATGATCGGAAGCCCTCTGTTCTTAAGCCCAAATTGATTCAAGCCAGGATCGTGTTTTGCTGACGGCAGATGAAAATCCGGCAACGTCATAATGTCCTCGTGCCGCGACTGTTAGCAGGGTCACGTCGCAACCGTTTTGCTTCAGCTCATCGACGCGTGCGGAGAATGTGTCAAAGTCGAAGATCTCATCGCTCTCGGTGGCAAAGGTGAATACGGGAATCAAACAGCTGGCCGCACCGTGAGGGAAACCGGCTACCGGGACTGCGGCGGAAAAGCGCTCGGGGTAATGGGTAATAAAATGCCACGAACCGATGGCGCCCATGCTGTAGCCGGCAACGACGGTCCGTTGTGTGTCGGTCCTGTAGTGAGACGACACGGCATCCATCAGATTGATGACGAATGCCTCGTTGGTTTCTGTGTGCCATTGACCGTCGATGCTTTCGGGTGCAATGAAGATGCCGTCCAACTGAGCCCAGGCAGGGCCGAATAACATTTCGATCAGCGGTCTGCCGTAGTAGGGCGTCGGCGTACCACCATAGTGCAGGATGACGAAAAGGGGTGGTGCGGTCTCGCTGCCGGTTGCCGCCGGCAGCGACAGAGTAAAGCGGGCTTCACGGCCACCTGCAAGCGTCGTTGAAATATCGAACAGGCCCGGCGAGTCAGGCAGCGCCGCGTTCGCGCTGCCGTTGACGGTGAAGTTGCCAGCTTCAAACATCGAATGTGTCCTGTGTCCTATGTCCTATGTCCTGTGAGGTCTGCAGTGTAGCGCGAAGGCAGGTATCGGATTCAAGCGCGTTCGCGGGTTTTCTGGCGATTACGAACCAGACCGCGCGGTTGATAAGATTCGTCCATGGATCCGATTCTTTCCCTTGAAATCGAAGTTCGCGAGCCCGGTCTGTACGGCTTGAGCTGGGAAGACAGTCTGTTGAGTGGGCCGGTTGACGTCTATTTGATCGAGCGGCCGGATAGCGAGCGAAAAGGACGGCTCCTGGCCGCGGGGGCCGTGGGCTGTGCCCAGGTCCAAGTCGACTCACCGTGTGTCCAACCCTTCTTCCGCCTGGTTACGCATTCAGGCAGCACCGTCGTGGCGTCGCGCGCCGTTGCTTTCGCTGGTAGCTGTAATTTCCGCGATTTGGGCGGGTACGCGACAGCAACTGGCCAGCGCCTGAAGTGGGGGAAGCTGTACCGCTCAGGCCACCTCTCAAATTTTACGTCTGCTGATCGCGAATATTTCCCGGGTTTGGGTGTCAGGACGGTGTGCGATCTGCGATCCGATGTGGAGCTCGCCAGGGAAAACGCGACGGTGCCGGGCAGTCCCGACCTGTACGTTCTGGGTATACCGCCGGGCGTCGGCAACAAGGAATACCTTGATCAGCTCTTTGCCAGTTCGGAAGATCCCCAGGAAGTATTCGATGCCATGCTGACTATCATGCGCTGTTTTGTGCGCGAGGCTGCATCTTTTTTCGCGCCGATGTTTGAGGTTCTGCTGTCGGGCCCGGCGGGTTCGGTGATGATCAACTGCTCCGCCGGCAAGGAGCGCACCGGCGTGGCCTCGATGTTGTTGCTGTCAGCGCTAGGCGTGCCGCGCGAAACGATCATGTATGATTTCATGCTTTCCAGGCGCTACTTTCCGGCCGAGTCCGAAATGCACAGAGCGTTGGTGAAATATCACGTCACCTCGCGCGGTCAAATTGGCGAACAACTCATGATGCCGCTACTGGAGACACACGAAGATTACTTGGCCGCTTCCTTTGCGGCCATCGATGAAGATTATGGCTCGGTCGAGCGATTTCTGACCGAACACTATGGTTTGAGCACCGCCGATTTTGCGCGTTTAACCGAGCTGTATACAACCTAGATGAAACACCGGGGAGGGCGACGGGGGATGTCGAAGCTCTATTGCGACAATGACAAATATGGCTACCAGTGCGAATTTCCAATCAGTGAAGCCTACAACGCCGCGATTAAGGATCTGATGCGTAAGCATCTGGCCGAGACCGACAGCGCATGGGAAGACGTTGTGTTCGGTACTGAATACAAGGCCATCACCAAGGACGCCATGCAGGCGGTTGAAGACGAACTGCTGGAACTGGGGTATCGCTTTGAACCCTCGGCGATGTCATCGCCGCGCGAGCGTCCGGACGCTTATAAAGACTCCGGTTTGTTCGAGGAAGACTTCAGTTTCGAACACCCGGATGCCCCGACGGCCGCGTCCGATGCCGACGGCCGCGAGTTGCGGGGCGAAGGCGACAACGTGGTGACACACAGTCAAAACCTGATGGGTATCGCACGCTATGTGCGCACGATTGACGCGGTGCTCGACTGTCTCAATAACGGCGTCGCCGAGGAGACGATCGCCATTGTCGATGATTCGGGTGGCACGTTGACCGCGCCTGTACTGGAGAAGTTTCACGGTGTGCTTTGTGCCGGCGGCACC
>CAXGUU010000241.1:0-5246 GCA_964012875.1 uncultured bacterium | reverse complement strand
CACGGTTTCAGGCGACTGCAGAGGGGCAGAGCATGGCGCGCGAACAGGTGTTTTTTCACGATGGTCAGGTCATTACGGTTGATGACCGGTTCAGCGTCCACGATGCAGTGCTCGTCGAGGATGGCCGTATTACCGCGGTCGGGCAAAAGGCGGCCCTGGCTGACGCTGTGTCAACCAATGCGTGCCAAATTGACCTGGCCGGGCGTACGTTGATGCCGGGGTTCATCGACACCCACGGGCACATCGCGCTGTTCGGGCTCGACGAACTTAAAGTTCGCCTGCAGGGGGCTACCACGAAGCGCGAGATCCTCGAACGGTTGAAAGCGGCAGTTGATTCGGCCTCGCCGGGAGAGTGGATTGTCTCTATGCCTATTGGCGATCCGCCGTACTTCCTGAATGCGGAGCGCCTGCGCGCTGCAGGTGAAGTGCCGACGCTTGCCGAACTCGACCAGCTTGCGCCCGACAACCCGGTTTACATCCAGGCGCCGACCAACCGCGTACCGAATTTCGCCATCCTGAATAGCCGGGCGCTGGCTGCCGCAGGTATTGATGCCGGTACGCGAGTGTCCGACAACACACGCATCCTGACCGATGACAAGGGTGAACCAAACGGCTTGGTCGAGGGTGCCATGCAGCCGATCTACAATTTCGATCCGCTCTACCAGATGGTTGAACAGGTCGCGCCGAAACCGGCCTATGCCAATGTCCGCGACGGCATCGCTGCGCTGGCGCCGCACTTCATCGAGCATGGAACGACCACGCTGTTGGAGGCGCATCTCACGCATCCGGACGAACTTCGTGCGTACGCGGAATTGCGCGAGGCGGGAAAACTGCCGCTTCGTATCTTTTACACCTTCGAAATTGACTCAACCAACAGTCTGAAGGAGATCGAAACCTTTCTGCGCACAATTCGTTTCGCGGCCAACGGCGGGTTCGGCACGGATTTACTGAAGGTTTGTGGTGTGAGTATCGGCCTTGATGGCCCGTACTGGCATGGCGCAGCGGTCAACGATTCGCCCTACCTGGGTCCGTTCGGTGACACGGTCGATCCGGGGCCATTGGTCAGCGAGGAGCACTATCGGGCCATCCTGCAGCTGGCCGCAGACATGAACTTCAGAATTTTTGCCGAGGGGGCAGGGCGCGGTTCGATTGAAATCGCGCTCAATGCTTTTGAAACTATCGACCGTCGCATTCCGATCAAGGACAAGCGCTACGTACTCGAACACTGCGAGTTCCCAACCACCGAACAGATTTCGCGTTGTGCGAAGCTCGGCGTGGCGCCTACTACGTCAACCAATTTTATCTGGGGCAAGGGGGCGGAAGTTTATCGCGACCGCCTCGGAGGCGACTACTGTGACGTCGCCATCCCCTTGCGCAACTGGTTCGATGCCGGCGTCAAGGTATCGCAAAGCACCGACTGGGGCCCGCACGAAGCGATGTTCACCGTGTGGCAAAGTCTGGCGCGACAGGCCGGGTTGACCGGCGAGGTCATCGGATCCGGGCAGGCCATCTCCCGCGAGGAAGCCATACGTGCATTTACGATCAACGGCGCCTGGACGCTACGGATGGAAGACGAACTGGGTTCAATCGACGTCGGAAAACGGGCCGACCTCATTGTGCTTGACGGCGATCCACTGGGCTGCCCACAAGACGACCTGCGGCACATGGCCGTCGATCTGACCATGATCGATGGCGAGGTCGTCTACGAGCGAGCCTGAGTTCGAAAAATACCGTCGTCCTTAGACGGCAGCGCCAAGGTCAACAAGCTCACCCTGCGCGGTCAGACCCACGGCGCCGGTGCCGTTGAATGACCTCAAGAGCATTTCAGTCTGTTCAACCGGCGATACGGCAAGTGTCATCGACAGGCCGTCGGCTATTGTCGCGCTCCCGGCGATCACCCTAACTGACGCCCACGAGTGCGCGTTGGCAGCGCTCCGGGGATTGAACAGGTAGTGGTGCTGGTCATTCGTATTCAATCGCGTATCGGTGCCCGCCGACTTGGCCGACGCAGTGGGCGTCTGACCTTCGGCCTTACCAAGCGCATCCCCAGTCGCTAACATGCCGCGTCTCTTAGCTACCTGCGACCGCGACGAATGCCCATGGATTTGATCTGGATACCGATCAGTATTTTCGCGGCTTTGATGCAGTCGGTACGAACGGCGGCCCAAAAAACGCTGAACCAGACGATGTCGACAATGGGCACGACCTATGTGCGTTCCCTGGTCGGGTTTCCGTTTCTGGTCGCATTCCTGTGGGGTGTCGTCAGTCTTGAAGGCGGCGGCAGACCGCAATGGCACCCAAGCTTCGCTGCTTATTGTTTTGTCGGCGGGCTGTGTCAGATTCTGGCCACGGCATTGTTGATCAAACTGTTCACGCTGAAGTCGTTTGCTGTCAGTACGATGCTGATCAAAAGCGACGTGTTGATGACAGCCGTCATCGGCTCAATCTGGTTTTCCGAAGTAATCTCGACAGTGGGTTGGATTGCGTTGGTTGTGGTGATTTCTGGCGTGGTGCTTTTGTCCGTCGGCAAGCTGCCACAATCAAAGCGCGAAGAAACCGGTGCGACACTGCTTGAAGCCTTGTCATCCGGCGCAACGCGCGTGGCCGTGTCCTGCGCACTGATGTTTACGTTTTCCTACCTTGCCATCCGTGAAGCGACGCTCGTACTCGAGCCCGGTAGCTTCCTCTGGCGCGGCGGCTGGACCGTGGTCACGACAACGGCCATGCAGGTACTGGGCTTGGGCGCGTGGCTTGCCGTTAAAGAACGCCAGGTTTTCGGTCAGCTTTGGACAAACCGTCGAATCATTGGCTTCATCGGCTTTACCAGCGCGATGGGATCGATCGGTTGGTTCACTGCTTTCGCACTGGAGAATGCCTCCTACGTTCGCGCCGTCGCGCAAGTCGAAGTGATATTCACGCTCGTGATCTCATGGGCGTACTTTCGCGAGAAGATAAACCGCCTTGAGTATGCGGGTATCGCGGTGACCGTGCTCGGCATTCTTCTGTTCAGACTGGTCGATTAGCAGTGCGATGCAAAACGTAGCGAGGCAGGTCCGGGGTAAGGCGCGGGCGAGGCGAGCAACAGAGTTTACTGCCGCTAATGAGCACCGCAGACGAACCCGCAATGTCGCCCACGGTCGCAACGGAAGGTCGGTATCACCCTGTCAGCAGCGGACTGAAGGGTGATCTCGCCCGCGCCGCATGCAGTTTCGGTAAGGTTGAGGACGTGCCGAGCATGGTTCGTGCTTATCGTGTGAATCCGTTGCGCTGTGCCGCTGAATCCAACTCATGCGGCGTCGGCCTTCAGCCGCGGCATGACCTCTCTGGCGAACAGTTCCATACTGCGGCGCGTGCCCTCGACCGGCGCGCCCGGAAGGATCCCCATCATGACGAGGTGTGTACATGGTGAGCGCCTGAGCAAATCGCGCAAACCTTCGTACACAAAGTCAGGCGTGCCGACGAAAGCCGGTTCGCCGTAGAACTCCAAGGCCTGATCGCGCCGGATCTGATCGGTCGTTGGAATGGCGCGCGAGTCCTGATCGTCGTTATTGTCATCACCGGCCTCAACCGCCCAATCATAGTAGAGCTGGAGCATGTGATTGATGGGTGCCGCGGTATCGTTCCACGCTTGGTATTTCGAGTCGGAGACGTACACGAGCACCATCTGACTGACCTGGTAGTCGTCAGGCTCGCGGCCGTGCCGACTCAGCGCCTCTCGATAACGCAAACGATGTTCCGCTGAAACACCGGCTAAATGACAACCCATCCTGGCGGCACGGTCGAGAGCGCGATCGCCCCGCGCTCCAACCCACAGTGGAACGGGTTGTTGAATCGCCGGTGGCCTGATGCACGCCCCTTCGATGGTATGAAATTTGCCTTCGAAGTTCACCGTTTCCCCATCCAGTAGCCGGCGCAGCAAGGGTAATTGTTCGGCAAACCGTTTGGCGCGTTCTCTGGTCGAGATGCCCATGCCGGCGAATTCTCCAACGCGGTAGCCGAGTCCGACGCCGATATCCATGCGGCCGGAGGAAATCACGTCGGCCATGGCGATGTCTTCAGCCAGCCTTACGGTCTGATGCATCGGCAACAACATGACGAAGGTTCCGATACGAATGGAGGTGGTCATGGCCGCGATTGCGGTGGCAATCGGAATCAAGGCCGGAGAGTAGCCGTCATCGATGAAGTGGTGTTCGGTCAACCACACGTGGTCGAGCCCCAGCGTTTCCGAGTAGGCCGCGAGATCGAGGTCGGTTCGGTACAGTTCGTCCCAGGGTCGGCGATTGAATTCAGGGTTTCGAAACGGGAAAAGAAAACCACAATCGATACTCATTGCTCGCATCTCTTAGTCGTTTTGGCCATGGCCGCGGGCCGACGCGGCCCGAGCGTCTATTTATTTGATTCACAGCATACCTCAGCGTTGCCGTAGTGCCGCCTGCCGCCCTTGGATATGCTAGATCAACGTTTTCAGTCAGTCGCGCAAAGGGGTTCTCATGCCGGACTACTTATTGGGGGTTGATGTCGGTGGTACGTTCACTGATTTCGTCGCCTACGACAAGCAGTCGCGGGAAATCGCGGTATGGAAGAACCTGTCGACGCCGGACGATCCGACCGACGGCATCCTCACCGGCCTTGAAAGAATTGAGCTTAACAATAATGCGTCGAACCTGAGGCTGGGTACGACGGTGGCCACCAATGCGATTCTCGAGCGCAAAGGCGCGCGCATCGCCTATGTGACGACCGCTGGGTTTCGCGACATCCCGTTTCTGCAGCGCGGGCACCGGGAGCATCACTACGACCGCACCTGGAGTCGCGCGCAACCGCTGGTATTGCGACGCCATTGCTTTGAGATACATGAACGCCTTTCAGCCAGCGGTGATGTCGTTACTGAACTGGACGAAGCGAGCGTTGAACGGGTCGCCGCAGCAATCAACAGTCAGGGTGACATAGAAGCCATCGCGATTTGCCTCCTGTTTGCGTACGTCAACCCGGTACACGAACTACGGGCGCGCAGTTTGTTTCAGACACTGTGCCCCGATGTGCCCGTCTCGATTTCCTACGACGTGCTGCCCAAGTGGAAAGAATACGAGCGCGCTTCGACCACCATTGCCGACGCCTATATCAAACCGATCCTCAAACGATACCTTGAAGCCATGGAGGCCCGGCTGGTGGCTGCCGGCATTGATGCCAGCACGGCCATGATCAAGTCGAACGGTGGCCAAATGTCGCCGCCGGCAGCCGGTGAAAAC
>CAXGUU010000240.1:0-5246 GCA_964012875.1 uncultured bacterium | reverse complement strand
TCAGTGCCGCGGCGCAATCCTGGAACCTGAGCGCCTGTTCAAACGCCCATAAGGACAGCTCTTCCTGCGCCGACTGTTCTTCCGGCAATTCGATGAGCAGCATGCGCGACAAATCCATACCGAATTCATGAAGCGCGGGCGGGTAAGGCAAGTGTGGCGGGCAAACCCAAATAATCCAGCCACCCTGTTGGCTCAGATGGGAGAGGGCGGGTAGCACCAGGCGCAAAGCGCCGATACCGGATGTCGAAAAGAGGATTTCTGTCAGGCCTGATTGCGGCCAGCCTCCCCCCGGCAAAGCCCCATCGAGTGACGGAAAACCAGTGGCTTCAGTGACAGCAGGGGGCAGCTCTCCTGCACGCCAGATTGAAGCGCGTTGCATTAAATCCCTTAAAGTCATTGTTGATGTGTGCGCAGGACACCGACACCTAACCCCTCTATCACCAGTTCCTGATGACGGAGATTGACTTCAAGCGGTTTAAAATCAGGGTTCTCCGCCAACAGTTGCACCCGGGCACCGCGCTTGCTGAAACGCTTGACGGTCACTTCGTCGTCAACACGGGCAACGACGATCTGGCCGTTACGAGCCTCACGAGTGGCGTGCACTGCCAGCAGATCGCCATCCAGCATCCCTACATCACGCATGCTCAGGCCTTGCACGCGCAGAAGATAGTCAGCCCTTGGTTTAAAGACATCGGGATCAACTGCATGATGATCTTCAATATGTTCAAGCGCGAGCAACGGCTGTCCTGCTGCCACACGCCCAACCACCGGCAACCGCAACGTGTCTTCAAAGTCCTGGCCGACCACCCTAATACCCCGGGACGCGCCCGGCAGAAGTTCAATAAAACCTTTGCGGGCGAGAGCCCGCAGATGCTCCTCAGCCGCGTTTGCTGAGCGAAACCCTAGGGTTTCGGCGATCTCCGCTCGGGTGGGAGGCATGCCCGTGTGGCGGATTGTTGCCTGAATCAAAGCCAGAATTTCTGCCTGGCGCGCAGTGAGGCCATTAACCATCGAGAAAACGATCCTGAAACTTTAAAAACTGTATATTTGTACAGTTGTAATTATATACAGCTAACATGAGATCTCAAGCTAGTGGCGCCATATCGCTTCCGAATTGCGCGTGCGCTCAGCCGGCGGGCTCGATCCAGCTCACCCCGAAGCCTCCGACCAGCGTCTATCCGCTATACTGCCGCGCCGCCCATGAGCTTCGCCCGGCGAATCACGGTACGACTATGTCCGCATCACGGTCCCCCATCCCCTGTACCCTTTTTCCCGGAGACGGCATCGGACCGGAAATCACGGCTGCCACCATCAGCGTGCTTGATGCGCTGGAAGCCCCGTTCGAGTGGCATGAGTTCATCGCAGGCAGCACTGCCGCCGAACGCGGTGACGATCCCATGCCCGGGGCCGCCATTGATGACATCCGTCAGACCAGGCTTGCACTCAAGGGGCCGCTGACCACCCCGGTCGGCTCGGGATACCGCTCCGTCAACGTTCGCTTGCGCGAGGCCTTTCAGCTGTACGCGAACGTACGACCAGGGCGTTCGGTTCTACCTGATGGTAAATTTCCCGACGTTGACCTTGTCCTGGTGCGCGAAAATACCGGCGGTTTCTACGTCGGCGTTGAACACTTTATCCCCATTGGCGATGACCCCCATGCGGTTGCCGAAGCAACCGGCATACTGACGCGGGAAAACTGTCGTCGCATCGCGCGCTTCACATTCGAATACGCGCTCAGACACAAACGTAGGAAAGTCACCGTCGTCCACAAGGCGAACATACTCAAATCACTGACCGGACTGTTTTTGGAGACCGTCCAGGACATTGGCCGCGACTACACCAGCGAAATAGAACTCGAAGACCGTATCGTCGATAACTGCGCCATGCAGCTGGTCCTCGACCCAGCCCAATTCGATGTCATTCTGACAACCAATATGTTCGGCGATATCCTGTCCGACGAAGTTGCCGGATTGATCGGCGGGCTGGGCCTCGCTCCCGGGGCCAATATCGGTGACGATGCAGCCATCTTCGAAGCAGTTCACGGTTCGGCACCGGATATCGCCAGGCAGAACCTCGCGAACCCGACTGCACTGATGCTGTCAGCCGCTCTCATGCTCGAACACTGTAATCTCCCGGAGGAAGGTCAGCGCATGCGCGCCGCGGTACTCAAAACCGTCGGCGACAGGCGCTCCCGGACCCGGGATTTAGGCGGCCCGCTCGGGACCCGCGAATTCGGCCGGGCTGTGATCGCCAATCTCTAGGTCAGTCACCGGATTCGACGCAGCGATTTTGAACCATGACCAATTCCGTCACAGGCCTGCAGCGCATCGCCAAGGCGTTCGGGTATTCGATGAAAGGCTTTCGCGCGGGCTGGCAGCACGAAGAAGCCTTCCGCCAGGAAGTCATGTTGACAGCAGCCCTGCTGCCCGTGTGCTTTGTGATCGGTCGCGATTGGCTCGACTACGCCATCCTGCTGAGCACCCTGGTGCTGGTGCTCATTACCGAATTGATCAATTCCGCCATTGAAGCGTTAACTGATCGCATCGGCATCGAGCACCACGAACTTTCGGGCCGGGCGAAAGACCTGGCCTCGGCAGCGGTCTTCCTGGCACTCGCATTGGTTGTAATCGTCTGGTCGGCAGTCGCCTACCTGCGATACTTCGCCTAGAAACGGCCCTTCAGTTGCCCAGGGCTCTTGCGAGCTCCTTGCTGGTTGCTTGCAGGCGATTAATCAGAACTTCCTGAAAGGCCCGATTCAGTCAGACCTGCCTCCCCACGCTCACGATAAGCTTTGCGCCAGCGAGAGAACGTCGCTCTGCCGATACCGAATTGTCGGCGCGTCCTGCTGACTTGCCCTGTTGTTTCCGCATGCTTAAGGACACGGTGCTTGCGGCGGATCTCCTGCTGATTTTCTGAAACCATTACAAACACCTCTTTCAAGGTCATTGATGACCAAACTAAGATGTCTCGCGAATTCGTTCATCTCTACAATTTAAGCCGTGAATGCTCGTCTAATTGCACGCCTAAGTCCTTATAATTAAATTAAATATTTGCCAGAGAGGATGATTGTCGGGCAAAGTCTCCGGGCCAGTCCCGGCGCACGGCGCCGGGATACCTGTCGGTCCCCGCGTCCCGATGGACTCAAACACCCGGCTCCGCCCTACTGCCCAGCCCTGCGCTTGGGCTGGGCCGCGGTGGCACTATAATTGCCAGCGCTCAAGGCTGCTACGCGCAAAAAATACATGGAATCAGAATCAAATCCCGCACACTTCATCCGGCATATCATCGATGACGACAACCGCAGCGGAAAGTTCGGCAGCCAGGTCATCACCCGTTTTCCACCGGAGCCGAACGGCTATCTTCATATCGGCCACGCCAAGTCGATTTGCCTGAATTTTGGAATCGCCGTTGATTTCGGGGGCCGTTGCCACCTGCGCTTCGATGACACCAACCCTGACACTGAAAGCGAGGAATATCAGCTGGCCATCGAACAAGACGTACGCTGGCTCGGCTTCGACTGGGGTGACAACGGCTTCCATGCCTCCGACTATTTTGAGCGACTCTACGGATTCGCGTGTGAGCTTATTCGCGCCGACAAAGCCTACGTCGACTCGCAAACGGCCGAGCAGATTCGGTTGACCCGCGGCACCCTGACCGAGCCCGGTACCGAAAGTCCGCATCGAACGCGCGACACCGCGACTAACCTCGATTTATTCAGTCGGATGCGGGCTGGCGAATTTGCCGACGGCACCCACATATTGCGTGCGAAAATCGATATGCATTCGCCCAACATCAATATGCGCGATCCGGCACTTTATCGCATCAAACGCGCGCGCCACCATCGCACCGGCAATTCATGGCCGATTTATCCGATGTATGACTTTACACATTGCTTGTCGGATGCGCTGGAAGGAATCACGCACTCGCTGTGCACCCTCGAATTTGAAGATCATCGCCCGCTGTACGACTGGGTCATTGATAACTGCGATGTGCCGTGCCATCCACAACAGATTGAATTTGCCCGCCTCGAACTCAACTACACGATAACCAGCAAGCGAAAATTGCTGGCCCTTGTCGAAGAAGGTCATGTCAGCGGATGGGACGATCCGCGCATGCCGACGCTGAAGGGGATGCGCCGCCGCGGGTATCCACCCGCAGCCATCCGGGACTTTTGCGAACGCGTGGGCATAACCAAGAAACAGACGACTATCGACATGAGCGTCCTGGAGAATTGCGTGCGCGAGGATCTCGATCGAAATGCCCCGCGCGCAATGGCCGTACTTGATCCGCTGAAGGTCGTAATCGAAAACTTTGACGCTAGCAAAGTCGAATGGCTGCAGGTGCCAAATCACCCGAAGAACGAATCAATGGGCACACGAAAAGTTGGTTTGACCCGTGAAATTTATATCGAGCGCGACGATTTCATGGAAGATCCGCCAAAAAAATTCTTCCGGCTTGGTCCTGAGCGGGAAGTCCGGCTGCGCTACGGTTACGTCATTCGCTGCAACGAGGTGGTCCGAGACAAGGCCGGCAAGGTGATCGAACTGCGCTGTAGTTACGATCCCGATACCGGGGGCGGCCGCACGCCGGACGGCCGCAAGGTCAAGGGCATCATCCATTGGGTCTCGGCCACGCTCGGTGAGCAACTGGAAGTCCGCTGTTTTGACCGCCTGTTCAATGTGCCTGACCCGGGCGGCCAGGAAGACTTTCGACCGCATCTCAATCCGGATTCGATCGCCATCATGACCGATGCCGTCGGCGAGGGCGGATTGAGCGAGAGGGAGCACAGCACCTTTCAGTTTGAACGCCTGGGCTACTTCGTCCGAGATGCAGATTCTAACGCGGAACGAGAAGTCTTTAATCGGTGCGCGACCCTGCGTGACACCTGGGCAAAGGTGGCTGCCGGACGGTAACCAGATTGTACCGGCAAGCGCAGGCGCAAACGATTATTTGTCCAGCGAAGTCCGAACCTCGTCCCAACGCTCCGCCGGTCGGTTTTCACGATAATGCAAAGCACGCTGTCACATGAGCGAGCTGGGCTGATCGTTGGGATCAAATTCAGGTGCGTTTTCGAAACCCTCGATTGCTTCCGCCCAGTGCGGCGTGCGATAGCAGGCAAGTCCACGTGCAAATGTTTCAAGCAGCCGATGTTCTTTCAACGGTATTAATTCGCTCGCCATACCACGCACTTCGTAAACCGGCACAGAAGCATGGCGACCCTTCACCCGAATCAAATCAAGTTCACG
>CAXGUU010000239.1:0-5251 GCA_964012875.1 uncultured bacterium | reverse complement strand
AGTTTCCCCATGGCCGGCATCGGTGACGTGATGACCGGTGTTCATGCCGCAGCGGCCATTGGTTTTTCCCTACTGCACGTCGAGCGCGGTGGAGAAGGTCAGTTTCTCGACATCAGTCTGCTCGACGCCTATACCCATTGCCACGAATTGAACGTCCAACTCTACAGCGCGACCGAAGGCGAGGTAGAGCCTACGCGCTCGGGGCACCATCATTACGCCGTGTGTCCGCTGGGCTTGTTCAAGGGACGCGACAAGTACATTTGTATCATCGCCCTGCAACCTCAGTGGCCGAGTGTTTGTCGTGCTATCGGACGCCCTGAACTGATTGATGATGAGCGCTATGACACTAACGAAAAGCGTGTTGCTGTTGCCGCGGAAGTCATCGAAATTGTCCAGGCCTGGTGCAGTGCCCAGGACAGCGATGAAGCCATCCTGGCGGCGCTTGAGGCCGAACGGGTACCCTGCGCACCGGTGCTGACCATTGCCGATCTTGTCAAACACCCGCATATGCTTGAAGCAGGAACCATTCGAACCGTGGAAGACACCAAGCTCGGCAAGATACAAATACCAGGCATGCCCCTGCGCTTTTCGGGATTCGAGCACAATCAGCCGCTGCAGGCCGCCTATCTGGGTGAGCATAACCACACCGTGATGCGCCAATTGCTTGGTATGGACGACGCGAAAATCGCCGCCCTGCAGGAACAGGGTATCCTGTTCGAAAATCCCGACACCTGACGCGAGAGTTCAGTCCCCGGTACAGCAATCAGCGCGCCAGCCTTTCGCGCATCGGTTTTATCATGGCGCTCATGAGTAGCGTGGCCACGAGCGCCACTCCGGTGAGCACTGTAAAGATACTGACCAGGCTCAGGGATTCGTACAGTCCGGCGACACGGGCGCCGAGATAAGAACCGATCGAACTTGCCAGGAACCAGACGCCCATGGTCAGTCCGGCAATGCGGCTCGGTGCGAGTTTGCTCATGGCGCTTAAGCCCACCGGGCTCAGACACATTTCACCCATGGCCAGTAGCAGGTACATGGTTGCGAGCCACAGCGGGCTGACCAGCATGCCATCCCGGGCGTTGATGGCCGCACCAATCATGACGCCCCAGCCCAGGGCCATGAACAGCATACCGATGGCGAATTTGGCGGGGCTTGAGGGCTCACGCGGACCGAGCTTCATCCACAACCATGCGAAGCCCGGTGCCAGACCGCAGATGATGTATATCGGGTTAAGCGATTGCATCCAGCTGGCGGGAAAATCAAAGCCGAGGACCACGGTATTGGTATTACGTTCGGCAAACAGGTTGAAGGTCGAACCACCCTGCTCGTATAAAGACCAGAATACTGTCGCGCCGAGAAACAATATGACAATGAGCACCAGGCGTTTGCGCTCTTCCTCACTCCAGTCGGCGACAGTGAACAGCCACATGAAAAAGCCGACGGTAATCACCAGCAGGATGATGCCAAACATGTTGTTCAGCTGTTGAACCGTGACCGAGACAATGCCGGTCATGGCCAGCAGTCCCAGAACGCTCACCAGGCCGCAAAGCGCGAGGCTCGCCTGGGTTAACTGGCGGCGGCTGGCACTGTCCACGGGCGTTACGGACAGCCCCGCATCGCCCAAATGACGAGCACCACGATGATAGTGAATAAGGCCCGCCGCCATACCAATCGCCGCGGCGCCAAAGCCGAAATGCCAGGCATCCGCGGGATCAAGACCCCATTCAGCCAGCTGTAACCTAAATCCGGCACCCTGGGCCAGCCAACCGCAGACCAGCGGTGACAGGAACGCGCCGATATTAATGCCCATGTAATAAATCGAGTAACCGGCGTCTCTTCGTCGATCGGCTTCGGAGTACAACTGGCCGACCATGGTGCTGATGTTGGGTTTGAGCAACCCGGTACCAATGACGAGCAGCGCCAGCCCGAGGTAGAAGGTCGTCAACGATGGGATGGCGAGCGCAATGTGGCCGAACATTATGATGACGCCGCCAACGAAGGTGGCTTTGCGCTGCCCCCAGAAGCGATCGGCGATCCAACCGCCCGGCAGGCACGCCAGGTACACGAAAGCGGTGTAGAGCCCGTATACCGCCCCGGCCGTGGCTACATCAAAGCCAAGCCCACCGTTAGCCAATGGCGCGGTCATGAACAGAATCAGGATCGCGCGCATGCCGTAATAGCTGAAGCGTTCCCACATTTCAGTGAAAAACAGCGTAGACAGACCGCGTGGATGGCCAAAAAACATATCAGTCGACCGCGCGGCCTGTTGATTTTCAGTCGTCATCTCACGTCTCTAACATGGCGACGGCCGCTAAAGCTGTTGCGGTGATTTTAAGACGTTTGTCTCCCCCGTTATTCACCTTTGAAAACTGGCGTGGTTTTATTGAGATAAGCCTCGGCGGCCGCAGTTTGATCGTCCATGGTGGTCGCAAAAAGATTCTGATCCGCATCCATGTGCATGAACGCGCGGTCGAGCGCGCCGGTAATGTTGTTGATCGAACGCTTGATCATCTGCGCGGCGACGGGCGACTTGTTGACGTAGGTCTTGGCGAATGAATTTGCGCTCGCGAGTAAATCATCGGTCGCCACGACGTCTTCCACCAGTCCCCAGTCTTTAAGGGTCCGGTCATACAGGCGCTCACCGCCGATGACGAGTCGTTTGGCGCGACTAGGCCCAACCAGACGCGTGGTCAACGGCAGGCTCTGCCACATGAGGTTCAGACCCAGGTCGATTTCGGGGTATTGAATAAAACAGCCTTCGCCACCGATTCGAAAATCCATCGTCAGTGCGAGGCAAGCGCCACCGCCGATGGCGCCACCATTCCAGGCGCCGATAGTGATTTGATCCATGCCCAGCAGGGCGTGCATGGCCTGTTCACCCTTGCGAAAGCGCCGTCGGCGCAGGATCAGCGGTGGGGACATCTGTACGGGCCAGTCGTTCAGGTCCATGCCTGAACAGAAATGCTTGCCCGCGCCAGTGAATATAACCACCCGCGTGTCGACATCTTCCCGAAAAGCGAAAGCACAAGCCTCTATTTCTTCGAGCAGTCCGAAGTTGCTGGCATTTGCCACTTCGGGACGGTTGAATGTCACCGTTGCAACGTGCGCGTCACGCTCCACCGTCAGGTACTTATACGACATCGACCCTCTCCTTGTTGTTCCAGTCCGCCGGTCTGCAAACGCGGGTCAGAACAATTCCCCTGCCAGGTCTTTGAGTTCATCGCGAAGTTCCTGCTCATTGTTGCCCTGCAGCCAGACGACCACAGAGTCGCAACCGCCCTTGGCCGCTGCCGCAAGCTCTGCATTCGTGCGCATAGAACCATCCGGCGGCGCGAAAAGAATCATCTCGATCTCGTCCGGATTACGCCCGAATTCTTTCGCGTACTTATGGATTTCCGCTTTGCCGGTCGCGATTTCGCCGGGGTCGTTGGTAAAAGGCATCCAGCCATCCCCCCATTTGGCTACCCGTTTGAAGACACGGGGATTGGCGATCGATCCGAGTATCACGGGTGGGTGAGGTTTGCGCGCCGGCGCCGGGAGGCAAATCAACGGCGGGAAGTCGTAGTACTTACCGTGATGTTCAACGTACTCGCCGGTCCACAGTTTTTTCATTACTTCGATAGCCTCGGTGGTCTGCGTCCAGCGGCGATCAAAATCGCCACCAAGCACCGTGCATTCGGGTTCGTTCCAGCCGGCGCCAATGCCATACATAAAGCGGCCGCCCGAATAGTGGTCGAGCGATGCGATTTCTATCGCCGCGTTGATGGCAAATCGCTCCGGCACGAGTGCCACACCAGTGCCAAGCTTGATGGTGCTGGTCGTGCCTGACGCCCGCGACAGGGCGATCAACGGGTCGGGCATTTTGAACAGGTACTCCGGCGGCGGTTCACCCTCGGCTTTGCCGGGATAGATGTCGGCGGAGCCTTTCGGAATCACGCCGTGCTCAGGCAGCCAGTACGAGTCGAAGCCCAGGTCCTCGGCGCATTTGGCGACAACCGCAGGATCGCCCGCGGGCACATCACATAAATTCTGAAAAACACCGACTGAGATACCGTTAGAACGTTTGCTGGCCATGATGATCCCCTAATGATTGTTTCCCGGCTTGAACAGGGAGCATTGCACTTTTTTTGCCCGTCAAATGCAATGCCAACAGGTCGTTTCGACAGCTTGACAGTGCGGCCCGACGCACATTAGCTTGAGGTGAGCCTTTCAAGATTGGGGAGAACACCTATGCAACTCGGTTACTTCATGATGCCTCTGCACCATATCGATCGTGATTATCACGAGACGCTGCAGGAAGACATGGAGGCGATCATCCTCGCCGACGAACTTGGGTACAGTGAAGCCTGGGTCGGCGAACATTACTCATCGGCCGTTGAGCAAATCACCTCGCCGCTGATGTTTCACGCCAATCTGATCGCGCGCACCAAGCAAATCAAGCTGGCCACCGGTGTCATGTGTCTGCCGCAATACCATCCGGCCGTACAGGCCGGCCAGGCGGCGATGTTTGACCATCTTAGCAACGGGCGTTTCATCATGGGCGTCGGTCCTGGTGGCCTGCTCTCGGACTTCGAACTGTTCGGCGTGATGGACAAGGACCGGATGGAAATGATGGACGAAGCGCTCGGGATGATGCTTGAGCTGTGGACCACAGAGCCGCCCTACAAAATGCATGGCAAGCACTGGACCATCGACATGAAAGACTGGACGCACCATGACATCAAGCTCGGCTACGTGCCCAAACCCTTCCAACAACCCCACCCGCCGATTGCCATGTCGGCCATGAGTCCGTTTTCAGGGTCGCTTAAATATGCCGGCGAACGCGGCTATATCCCAGTGACCGCCAACTTTATTGCCACCTGGTCAGCGGCGACGCACTGGCCGGCCTACTGTGCGGGTGCCGAAGCCGGTGGCAAGACCGCCAACCCGGACAATTGGCGGGTCGCGCGCAGCATCTACGTCGCTGAGACGGACGCGGAAGCAGAAAAATTCGTCACGAACGCTGGTGGCGCTTACGACTATTACTACGAATACCTGTTCAAAATTTTTGATCGCTCGAATTTCAAGGGGCCCTTCGTTGTCAACAAGGACGATGATCCGAACGCATTGACGCCTCAGGCCGTGCGGGACGCCTGCGTCATTCACGGCAGTCCGGAAACGGTTGCCGCGAAAGTACTGGAGTTCAAAGATGCCATTGGCGACTTCGGCACATTGCTCTACGCGGCTCACGATTGGTTGGACAAAGATGCGA
>CAXGUU010000238.1:0-5261 GCA_964012875.1 uncultured bacterium | reverse complement strand
TGCCGGCCAGACCACGCGCGTTGGCGATACCGTTGGCCGACCCGACCTCGGCCTGGTGACAGGCAACCTCGTTCGGGTTCAGAACCTGGAAGTCGCGCATGAATAGCTGCGTGGGTGTCTCTTCCTTGCTCAAGGCTGCCTGGATAAAGCGGGTTGCGAGCCAGGGTTCATCCGGTTCAGCCGGAATCATGGGCGAAATTTTTGACAGCGCTGAATCGGGCGCACCGATCCAGAATTCGATACCCAGCGGTTTGGCAATTTCATCGTCGAAGAATTTGCCCATGCGTTTGTTGGCAGCACGGTGAACGATCTCGCCGACTGTCCAGGCCATGGTGATGGCGTGGTACCCCCCTCTCGATCCCGGTTCCCAGAATGCCGGCTCAGCTTCAATGCGTTTGACCATGGCGTCGTAATCGTAAAAACCGCCGGCCGGGACCGTGCCGCGCACGTGGGGAACGCCGAGCGAATGGTCGAGCGCCATCTTCACGCGCCCGGACTCCTTGCCACCCTGGCCAAACTCCGGCCAGTAATCGGTCACCAGTGCATCAAGGTCAAGTTCGCCTCGGTCGGCCAGCATGTGTGCGCACAGTGACATGCCACCCTTGGTCGAGGAAAAAACCGTGCATAGGGTGTCGCGCTCCCAGGCCTCGCCGTTCCTTGCTGTCCGGCCGCCCCACAGGTCGACGAGGTTTTCGCCTTCAAGGCTCACCACGCAGCTGGCGCCGACTTCATCGCGCTCGTTGAAGTTCTGCACAAAGGCGTCGACGACCCCTTGAAACTTATCGTCGTATTCACCGGCAACACGGCCGGCAGGCATTTCGATGTCGAGTGTCTGTTTCATAATTAGAAGCGGTCTTGAGAATAATTGGGGTAGCGTTGGTGCCTGAAAAGCATACCTACAAGGCGTGGCACGCAGGAAACGGTGGCCCTATTTCCGAGCGCCACAACGCTGTAGACGGGCTTTTCAGGCCCAACCCGGTGGGCCGAGGGCTGTTTTCGCGCATTTCGGCGTTGGTCGTCACTCATTTGGCTATGCTAAACCACACTCCTCGCGCCTTGAACTACACAAAAACAGCCGTCGGCACTGCCCCCATTATGCTTGAGACCACTTCTAAACCCTTGTGATGTTATGCCGGGAGTTCGCGGCGTTTGATGAGCTTGCGAACCTGGCCATGTCGGCGGGTGATGCCAATGCGGTCAAAGTATTCGAGGATTTCAATGATCGCGTTGCGCCCGATACCAGAGACATCGCGGAATTCGGCCACCGAAAAAACCTGATCAGGGTTATCGTCGGAGAGCCGGTAAATCATGGCTTCACAGCGGGCGATGCTTTCCGGCAGAAAATATCGCTTGTTGCTGACCTTCACCACGTATCCCTGCTGGGCCGACCGCGCCAGGAATGCCTCGAAAGGTTTTAAGGGCAGGTCGACCTTGGCCAGCATGTCGTGAACAACCGGCACTTTCAGATCGGGCCGTGCGAGTAAAGGCTTGACCCGACGCCACAGGCGCTCGTCTTCCGGGGAACGCTTCGCTTCGTGCCTGGGTAACCGAAGCTGGCCCCCATCTCGCTCGATGACTTTGGCGTCGAGCAATGCATCGACCACGAGACTCAATACCTGCGGCGTCAGCGATTCGGGCAATTCGCGATTAAGATCCGCCGGATTGGCTCCGCTGCGATCAGGATGGGCTTCGTGCCAGCGTTTCAACGTTGCCGGTACCTGGTCACGCAGTGATTTCCAGCGTTCGGCCTCAAACAGCAGGGTCGCCGCTTCGTCGGTGACCTTCACCGCCTGCATACGTTGCTCCAAGGCGGTCACTTCAGCGGCGGTCAGATTCCACGCGCGTCGAAAGCGTTCGACATCAACGCCGTCAGGCAGCGCGGTCATCGCCACACTCATCGCCTCGTCGGGCGTGTCGGCGCACATGGCATCTAGGTAAGCCAGCCGTCGAGGGCGCGAGCGTCCGCGGGCGTCAGGAATCGGGTCGCGCACAACACCGCCGCCAATGGTGCGCCGTGCCGACTGATCGCGCAGCACCACGTGGTCGCCGCGCACGCAGTGCAAATCCCGATCCAGCAGAATTTGCGCGCGACCGGTTTCGCCGCCGGCAATGGCCTTGCCGTTGAAGGTGACAACACGCCCCGTGATATCGGCTGCGCCAATGTGCACATGCACCGGGGTGCGGTTTTTGAGTCCCCTGCTCTCGGATTTCAAGGCCCGGAGTTCGCAATCGATGCGGCGCGTGGTGAAACCGGCATCGCGCGCAACAATCCAGTCGCCACGCGAAATCGTGTCATCGTCGAGCGTCGGGCCGACGAGGTTTAACGCACAACGCTGACCGGCCTGCGCAACGCTGGCGTCTGCGTTCTGGGCGTGAATGGTCCGAATACGCACTTCGTCATCGCCAGGCGTGTGGATTGCCTGCGAGTCGACTTTCAGGGCGCCCGAAAACACCGTGCCTGTTACCACCCGGCCCGCACCCTTTAGCAGAAAACTACGGTCTACGGCCAGACGGAAATTACCGCTTACCTCGCGCGCCGGTAGCTCGGCCTTTAGCGCGAGTAATCCCTCGCGCAGGGTGTCGATGCCTTCGTTGGCGTGCGCCGAGACCGGAATAACGGGGCACGAGGCCAACGCGGTACCGGCGACCAGCACTTCGATTTCAGCCTTCATCTGTTCGACCCGCGACGGTTCAACCCGGTCAATCTTGGTCAGCGCGATGATGCCCCGTTCAACGCCGAGCAGATCGAGGATCGCAAGATGCTCCGCCGTCTGTGGCATGGGCCCGTCATCGGCCGCGACAATGAACATCACTACGTCGATACCACTGACGCCGGCGACCATGGTGCGAATAAATTTTTCGTGACCGGGCACGTCGATGAAACCGGTAGTCTCACCGTCGCCGAGGTCGTGATAGGCGAAGCCGAGTTCGATACTTAGGCCGCGGGCTTTTTCCTCCGGCAGTCGGTCAGTGTCAACGCCGGTTAATGCCTGAACCAGCGCGGACTTGCCATGATCGACATGGCCGGCCGTTGCAACAATCATCGGGTGCGGCCGCTCGATGGCAATAACGCGAGTTGTTCTGCGAAACCGGCCTCATTGTCGAGGCAACGCAGGTCGAACAACAGCGCGCCATCCGACACGCGGCCGATGACAGGTACCGGCAGCTCCCGAAAACGCGCAGCAAGGCGTTCGAGCGCCCGTCCTTTGCCGCGCGTCTTCGTACCATCCTCGCGCTGCGGCAATGTCACTTGCAAGGCAATACTCGGCAGCTGATCGACAGGCATGGCGCCACTGCCAATCTGACTTTTACACGGCACGATTTGAACGGTTGCCGCGTCTTCGAGCGCCGCGACAAGTGCCGGCAACATGCGTTCGGCTGAAGCCTGAATGTCACTCTGCTCTCGGGTCAACAGACGCAAGGTCGGCAGGCGCTCCGTGAGACGGGCGGGGTCGGCATACAAACGCAGCACTGCACCCAAACCGGCGAGCACGAGCTTGTCGACACGTAGCGCGCGCTTCATTGCATTCTTCTTGATGCGAGAAACCAGGTCGCGTCGACCGGCAATGATGCCGCACTGCGGACCGCCCAACAGCTTGTCGCCACTGAAGGTCACCAAGTCCGCGCCGTCAGCGATGGTCTCCGCTACGGTCCGTTCCTTCGGCAAACCATATGCAGTCAGGTCGACCAAGGTACCGCTACCGAGATCGACCACGAACGGTACCTCGTGCGTGTGGCACAGCGCCGCCAGATCGCTTTCCCTGACCGCCGCGGTAAAGCCTTGGACGACATAGTTGCTGGTGTGCACCTTCATCACCAGCGCCGTGCGCCCGGTCAGTGCGGTTTCGAAATCAGCCAGGTGAGTACGATTGGTCGTACCGACTTCGACCAGCTTGCTGCCGGCGCGACGCATGACTTCCGGGATACGAAATGACCCGCCGATCTCAACCAGTTCGCCGCGCGACACCGGCACCTCTTTGCGCAAGGCCAGAGTATTCAACAAGAGCAGTACGGCGGCCGCGTTGTTGTTCACTACCGTTGCAGCCTCCGCGCCGGTCAGGCGGCATATCCAGTCTTCCACCAAAGCATCGCGGTCGCCGCGTTTGCCGGATTTCAAATCAAATTCAAGGTTGCTCGCGCCGGCTGCAACGGCATTCATCGCGGCGATGGCCTCCGACGGCAACGGCGCACGCCCAAGGTTGGTGTGCAGGACCGTGCCGGTCAGGTTAAACACGGGTTTCAGGCGTGGTGCCATCTGCGCTGCAAGGGCTTCGGCGACCGACGCAATAATGTGCTCGATGGCCGACAAACCGCCATCGTCGTGGCCGTCCCCGGTGATTTTTGTTCGCACAGCAGCGACACGTTCACGCAACATGGCTGTCAGTAAATCACGACCGTAGGCGTCGATCAGAATTGTCGTGTGTTCGCTCATCAACAGCTCGTCGATAGACGGAATCGCCCGCATCAGCTCGTTGACCATGTTGTGGTCGGACATTCGGTTCTCGCCTTTTACGCCGTGACGAATGGATGCCTGGACTGTTAGAGCGCTAACCAGCCGAGACGGTCGGCAATTCGCAGAATTGATTGAGTTCAACTTCGCTGTGCACAAAGACATTGCCATGCGGCCCCGCGCACCACGAGGGCATCACCATTGAATAGAGACCCGGAGCACCGCCGACCATGAGCAGAATATTAGCCGGATCGCGAACGGCAGGAATCAGCGCTTCATCGCCTTTGAGCATTTTTGGATTTTGCGCCAGCAAGACCTCGCGCGGTAGTACCGCGCGCGCGGCTAGCTCGCTCTGAATCGTGGCGCGATCGAATCCGTGACGGGCGAGAATGTCAGCGTGCTCGGGATTGAGTACTACCGCAACCGCGGCGAAACCACCGAGCGTGACGTTGTTGCTGCCCCGGTTGGCGATCACTGCCGCAAGGGTATCGAGAATTCGCAAGGCTGAATCACGATCATCGGCCTCGCCGGTAAACAGGGCCGAATGCGGCCCCTCCACGCCGAGCACGATCACAGCGCTTTGCTCGGGCTGATACCCCAGGGACGTGTGCAACGAAGCGAACGGCGACGACTCGATATCTTCAGTAAAGCAAAACCCAAACTTCGCCGGCGAACCATGAATCGCCATGTCGGACTCACCCGGCCGCGCGCCGCCGATGTTCATCATGCATAGACGCAACGCGCGGCCGACGGTTGCATTGGCGCGATGCCCCGGCCCCATCAGGCCGAAGCTGCCGACAAAACCGCAGTC
>CAXGUU010000237.1:0-5271 GCA_964012875.1 uncultured bacterium | reverse complement strand
GCTAACGCCCAGTTCACGCGCTGCGATACCCATGTTCACTGGCCCCGCGCCGCCAAAAGCGAAGACGACGAAATCTCTCGGATCAAGGCCTTTCTGCACCGTCACCTTGCGAATCAGATCCGCCATCTGGAATTCAGCAATGGTGGCAATGCCGCTGGCCAGCTCGAGCACGCTCATGCCGAGTTCATGGGCCATCGGCTCCAGCGCAGCCACAGCCGCGTCACGGTCGAGCTGCATGGTGCCGCCGGCGAAATTATCAGCATCGAGGTAGCCGAGGACGAGGTCAGCATCGGTCGTTGTCGGAACGGTACCGCCCTTGCCGTAACAGACCGGGCCGGGGTCCGCACCGGCGCTTTCCGGCCCGACGCGCAGTGAGCGTGTCCGCGCATCGAGTGTCACCTTGCTGCCGCCCCCTGTGCCAAGAGTCTGCACGTCGACCTTTGGCAGGAAATACTCGTACTGGTTAACAATGCTGGTGTAGGACACCACCGGCTCGGCTTTGTGTATGACCCCGACATCGAAGGAGGTGCCCCCAAGGTCGGTGGTGATAATGTTGGGATGGTTCATGATCTCGCCCAGGTAGACTGA
Organism: uncultured bacterium; assembly: GCA_964012875.1. Classification (GTDB taxonomy): domain Bacteria; phylum Pseudomonadota; class Gammaproteobacteria; genus CAXGUU01. Next base: position 4,683 of record CAXGUU010000237.1, on the reverse strand, counting down.
ACCAATGACCCCGGATACCGGCCCTGAGTCGAGCGTCAACAGCGGCGCATGCTGTGCTTTGTCCACAGTGATCGTGCCTCCCGCGCACTGTGTTATTTGCAGCGGCGGCTTGTAGCCCATTTCTTTCAGTTGGCGGTCAAGCCGCGTCACGTAACCCACGGTGGTTGGACCGATGTAGGCATTCAGTGCCACCGCTGTGGTGCGCTCGTATTCGCCCCACTTGGGCGCGATTTCTGCCGAGCAACTGACGAACAGGTCCGGCGCAATTTCCTGCGCGATTTCCTTAACGCGCAGTTCATGCTTAGGCTCAAGAAATGACCACAAGAAACAAATCGCCAATGCTGCACAACCTTCGTCGCGTAGCGATTCGATCGCGCTTCGCGCCTCGTCCTCGTTGAGTTCCATGACGACCTTGCCGAAACAATCGACACGCTCGGACACGCCGCGAACGAGGCGCTTGGGCACCAGCGGATCGGGTTTGCTGCTCTCGGGGATATGTACGAGCTTCTTGATGTCTTTACCCTGCAAGCCACGCGATCCGCGCATGATGTGAATGATGTCGTTATGGCCCTTGGTCGTGATGAGTCCGACTTTCGCGCCGCGTCGCTGAATAATGGCGTTGGTGCCCACCGTCGTACCATGAGCAAGCACCCGAATGGACGTGAGCAATCCCGGCATATCCAGTCCGACTTTTTCCGCCGATCGCTCAATGGCCGCTATCACGCCGGCGGCAAAGTTGCCCGGCGTCGAGGGCGCCTTGGCAATCGTCAGTTGCCCCGCCTCGTCAATCAGTACGCAGTCGGTGAACGTACCCCCGATATCGAGGCCGCATAGGTAGGAACTCAAACCACATCCCCTCTGGTCGTCTGCCTTTGGCCGCATGCCCATGTCCTGATGCGGCTGGCCAAAGCCTGCAAAGTCTGTTTAAATTTGAACGATTGTTCAAATTTAAACGATCGTTCAATTCGCCGCAAGCAAGCGGACGCCAATATGGCCCGAGTAGCGCCACAGCCGGACAAAATACCAACCCCTGACCGTATCCTTGATGCGGCCGAGGCACTGTTTGCGGAATCAGGTTTCGACGGCGTTTCCTTGCGCAAGATCACGAGCGAAGCGGGCGTCGAACTGGCACTCGCCAACTATCACTTCGGCCCCAAAATCGAGCTCTTTCGGAGCGTCGTGAAACGGCGCGCGGCCGTGATCAACAACGAGCGGATGGCGCTGCTCAATGCACTCGAACCGGACGCCGACCTTGGGGCGGTAATCGAGGCCTTCTCTGTACCCTTCCTCGAACGCAGTGCCAGCGGCGATAGCGGCTGGAAGAACTATGCGCGGCTGATCGCGCAAATCGCCAATTCGCCACGCTGGTCAAATGAAATCATGTCCGCCGAGTTCGACCCGGTCTCCGAAAGCTTTATCAAAAAGGTACGCGAACGCTTTCCGCGCGCATCCGTTGACAACATTTACTGGAGCTTTCATTTCCTGCTAGGCGCGATGACCATTACGTTCGCCGAAACCGGTCGCATCGACGCACTGTCGCGAGGTCGTTGTCGCGCCGATCAGCTCGAAGCGATACACGCGCGCATGGTGCCGTTCCTGGCCGCGGGTTTTCGCGCCATTTGTGAACCGGGGCGCGCCCAAACGGCGAAAGCATGATCGCCCGATCGAATTTTTGGGTTTGACCCGCGCTTTTCACTGAGGACTCGACTATGGATCTGACCGACGAAATTGAAATCAAGGCACCGCGTGGAGATGTTTTTCGTGCCCTGCAGGATGCCGAAATACTCAAAGCTGCTATACCCGGTTGCGAGACATTGAACGCCGAATCTGACACCGAGTTCGACGCCGTGGTGGCGGCCAAGGTGGGACCGCTTAAAGCACGCTTTAAGGGCAAGGCGCGGTTGGAAGACATCAATCCCGATCACAACTTTTCACTCCACGGCGAAGGCCGTGGTGGCCCGGCGGGTCACGCCAAGGCGAAGGCAACCATCGAGCTTGAAGACAGTAGTGAGGGCACATTATTACGCTATAACGTCCACGCCGATGTTGGCGGCAAGCTGGCACAGCTCGGTGGGGCGCTGGTCCAGAACACCGCAAAAAACCTCGCCGCAGAATTCTTTAGTAACCTCGAAGCGCAGCTGGACGGTGGTGATGCCAACGCTGAAGGCAGCGACGGTGCTGAGCCCGCGCACCCCAACGTATCGCCACCGAATCAAACGTGGCTATGGGTGGCTGGCGGCGTACTTGGCCTTGCGGCAATAGCCTGGCTGCTCGTGTGAAACTCGCGCCACTTTTTCAGCCTTCCGGCGGCTCTAGCCAGGGGGCCGGGCTGTGGCGACTTCGACCCTGAATTCCAGTACATTGCGGGCACAATCAGAACTTGTGGGAGTGTCACGATGAGCTTGTACGAAGACGCGCACCGCGCGCTGCACGAAAAATTTGATACCAAGCGTATGGCAACGTTGCTGGAAGAGATGGACGCTGAAGAGGTCGATGAAGCTGGTAAGGCCTTCATCGAATCGCGCGACATGTTCTGGCTAGCCACGGTTGATTCGGAAGGCCGTCCGCAATGTCAGTACAAGGGCGGGAAACCCGGCTTTATTCGGGTGGTCGACCCCAAAACCGTGGTCTTTCCAAGTTACGACGGGAACGGACGTTACCACTCGATGGGCAACATCGGCGCGACCTCGAAGGTCGGTTTGTTGTTCCTCGATTTTGAAACGCCCAACCGCCTGCGACTGCAGGGTGAAGCAACGGTAAGCGCCGACGATCCGCTCATCGGCGATTTCCATGAGGCCGAACTTCTGGTGCGAATCAACGTGACGGACGTCATCATCAACTGTCCGCGCTACATCCACAAAATGGAACGCGTTGAAGACGCCAAACACGTGCCCGAGCCCGGTAAGGAAACACCGTTTGCCCAATGGAAGCGGATCGACTTTGCCCAGGAAGCGTTGCCCTCGAAGGATCAGGGCAGAGCCGAAAAGAGTGGTGGGACAATCACTATGGAAGAGTGGGCAGAACAGGTCATGGCTGGCGACGGCTAGGCGCAAACCCGCTAAAACCAACAAAGACGTTTTATGGGACCCGCGGGTCCCGTAATCATATTTGGCGTGCAAATCCGGAGCTGAGAAGATGGCGGTACTAGAAATTGAGCGGCGTGCACACGTTACGGTCCTGACGCTGAACCGACCCGAATCGCGCAACGCGTTAAGTCCGGAGCTTGCCGGCCGACTGACTCAGGCCTGGGACGCAATCAAAGCAGATCCTGGCGTTCGCGTCGCCGTACTCACAGCGGCGCCGGGTCCGGTGTTCTGCGCCGGCTTTGACCTGGCGCTAAGCATTCCGTTGCTAACCGGCACGCGCGAGCCCGAAGACGAATGGGACCACGCGCTGGCTGCCGATTGGAACATCGCCAATCGTGCATGTCTGCGCGGCGTAGATTTGGCGAAACCGCTAATCGTGGCTGCCAACGGCCATGCCGTCGCCGGCGGTTTCGAGCTGCTGCTGGCAGGCGATCTCAGAATCGTCGCGACGGGCGCCAAGCTCGGTTTGTCGGAGGTCAAAATCGGCCTTATCCCGGGCATGGGTGGCACGGCCCATCTTCGTCACCAGTTACCGCCTGCGATTGCCGCGGAAATTCTGCTGACCGGACAGAACATCAGCGCTGAGCGCGCGCTCGACGACGGCTTCGTCAATCGCGTCGCGCCGGCCGACGATGTGCTTAAAACAGCAATGGATCTCGCCGAGACGATTGCCGCCAACCCACCGCTGGCCGTCCAGGGGGCTCGCGAAGTGATGCGTCGCGCTCGCGACCTCAATAGCGAGGAAGCGCTGGCTGTCGAAACTGAAGTGCTGGAACGCCTCAAACTCACCGAAGACGCCGTAGAAGGTCCGAAGGCATTCATGGAAAAACGCCCGCCGATGTTCAAGGGTCGCTAGCACGCAGCAGGCGTTCCGCAGCGGCCAACACTAATCGTCCGTGATCAAACGAGCATCCCGGCGCGCGGCGCGCCTGTTGTGGGGCGGTACCGGTCTGGTACTTTTCGCGCTGGGCTTTCTTGGAATCTTTCTTCCGCTGCTGCCAACCACCCCGCTCTGGATCGGCGCCGTAATCTGCTTCTCGAAAAGCAGCCCGGCACTGGAAACATGGATTCTCAATCACCCGCGCTTCGGTCAGGCGGTTCTCGACTACCGCGACCATAGCGTTATCGCTCGACGGGCCAAGCGCGCGGCCCTGTCGGCAATCCTGGTATCAGCAGTCATTACCAATCTGGTCGTCGAACTTCCATTGGCCCGCTTGGGCGCGAGCACGATTTTGCTCCTGGTCGCGGGCTTTATCGCTTCGCGGCCCGAACATGCGCAAAGTCCAGGTGGCAGCTGAACATCGCGCCGATAAATGCCTATTGCATCGCGACTGGCTGGTAAGCGCTATGGCCAGCAAGCATTGCGCGATGTCATCGGGCTGCGATGCGAGAGCGATTAGCCGTTGAGCATGCGGGACACGCCGCAGGCTGTCAGCGCACGACGCCACTGACGGCGTGTGCCCCGGCAAGCGCCGCCGACGTCAGCCCGACGCGAGCGAAAATCCATCCACGAGCGCCAGAGGAAACGCCTCGATCTCCTGCCCTGTCGCCTGATACACCGCTTCAGTCAGCGCCGGGGTGAATGGCGGCACCCCAA
>CAXGUU010000236.1:0-5278 GCA_964012875.1 uncultured bacterium | reverse complement strand
GTGGCCATTGGGTCCGTTACGGGTTCGACGGCCAGACTCATTTACGCCAGTAAACTCCGGTTCTCGACTCGCCCACGCCTTGTCGCTGGCCTTCCTCGCCACGTCTTGCATCGTCCTGCTGGTTTCGTTAATGACGAGAGTCGCCGTCGATTGCGCTAGAAAGAGACGCTTGGCGCTTCGCGTATCTCCTCTTCCTTCACTTCCAACAATTCCGCAGCAGCGAAATTAAACATGCCGCTGACGATGTTGTTCGGAAACTGTTCGCGTCGGTTGTTATACGCAGTCACCGCGTCATTGAAGTGCTGACGGGAAAACGCAATCTTGTTTTCCGTGCTGGTCAGTTCTTCCATCAGCGAATTCATTGTTTCATTCGCCTTCAAATCCGGATAAGCCTCTGCGAGCGCGAAAAAGCGGCCCATGGCGCCTGTCAGAACCCCTTCTGCGGCCGCAAGACCAGCAATGGCCCCGGCATCGTCAGGGCGCGCGGACGCGGCCTGCGAGGCAGACTGGGCCTGATTGCGAGCCTGGATGACGGCTTCGAGGGTTTCACGCTCATGTGACAAATAGCCCTTGGCCGTTTCAACCAGATTCGGGATCAAGTCATATCGACGTTTAAGCTGAACGTCGATTTGCGCAAATGCATTTTTGAACTGGTTACGCGCCGCCACCAGTCCGTTATAGATTCCGACGCCGTAAAGGGCGACACCAATCAAAATCACCAAAAGTATGAGCGTGCCTAAATCCATGGGTCATTTCCCTCTGTCACCAACTGTCATGGCAACCAGAATATTCAGTCGTTTAGTTCCGCTTTACTGCCTTCGGTCGGAATCATACCTGCAATAGCCCGTACCGTTTGAGAACCGCTTGCGATGGATGCGACACCGTGACTCAATTATCGCTTGGAAACATCAAATTCCCCGAACTCAGCGCCGGAATCAGGCTGGCTCCGGCACAGTATCTTCGCCCAGCAGGTGGTGCTCGTGCTCTTGCTGGCGTTGCCACATGATCGCGTAGTGGCCCTTCGCTGCCAGCAGCTCGGGGTGCCTGCCGCGCTCAACAATCTCCCCCTGCTGCAGGACGATAATCTCATCAGCATCAACGACAGTCGACAGCCGGTGTGCAATCACCAGCGTCGTATGCCCGCGCGATACTTCGCGCAGCGCAACCTGTATGTCACGCTCTGTGCGCGTATCGAGCGCAGACGTGGCCTCGTCGAAAATTAGAATGCGGGGATCTTTCAGGATCGTACGCGCGATAGCCACTCGTTGCTTTTCGCCGCCGGAGAGTTTGAGCCCGCGCTCACCAACCATCGTCTGGTAGCCGTCGGGTGAGGCCATGATGAAATCGTGGATCTGCGCAAGCCTCGCCGCTTCCTCAATTTCCGCTGGTGTTGCCGACGGGCGCCCGTAAGCGATGTTGTAGTACACCGTATCGTTGAACAGCACCGTGTCCTGCGGTACGACGCCGATCGCCTGGCGCAGACTCTTTTGCGTGATGTCGCGGATGTCCCAGCCGTCGATTTTTATCGCTCCGCCAGTAACGTCATAAAAACGAAACATCAGGCGCGCAATCGTCGATTTGCCTGCGCCGCTAGCGCCAACAATCGCGATACGGTGTCCGGCGGCAACAGACAAATCGAAACCATTGAGGATGTTGCGGCGCTCGTCATAGGCGAAACTCACGTGGTCGAAAGCAATTGCGCCGGGACCCGGGGGCAAAGGTTCAGCATCCGGTGAGTCCTCCACTTCCGTATTGACGTCCAGCAAGTGGAACATTGCCTCCATGTCAGTGAGTGATTGTTTGATTTCACGATAGACGAAACCCAGAAAATTAAGCGGCATGTAGAGCTGAATCAGGTAGGTGTTGACGAGCACGAAGTCGCCGACGCTCATCCCCCCGTCGATCACGCCCTTGCCGGCCATCGCCATGACGATCGTCAGCCCCACCCCGATGATCGCGGCCTGCCCGATATTCAGCATTGCCAGCGACATTTTGCTGGTCACCGCTGCGCGTTCGTAGCGCGCCAGCGCGTTGTCATAGCGCGTTGCTTCGTAATCCTCATTGCCGAAGTACTTCACAGTCTCATAGTTCAGCAGACTGTCTATCGCACGCGTGTTTGCTTCCTGGTCGGTATCGTTCATGCGGCGTCGGTATTTCAAACGCCACTCCGTGACGATCAGCGTGTAGGCGATGTAGCTCATGATGGTGACGAACGTCACCAGCGCGTACCACACACTGAACAGCGCCCACAGAATGCCGCACACCAACATGATCTCGAGCAGCGTGGGGATAATGTTGAACAGCATGAACGTCAACAGGAAATCGATGCCCTTGGTGCCACGTTCGATGGCGCGCGATAAACCACCTGTCTGGCGGTCCAGGTGAAACCTCAGCGCCAGACGATGGAGGTGACGAAATGTCTGCAATGCAACATCGCGGATGGCACCCTGCGCGACCCTGGCGAAAACCCAATCGCGTAACTCTGCAAACGCAATTTGCAGGACACGCAGGCCACCGTAGGCCAGCAGCAAAGCGAGTGGCAGCGTGACCGGCAGCTGGTCCGGACTGGAGAACAGGTCAACCATTTCCTTGTACAGCAAAGGCACGTACACCGTCGCCAGTTTTGCGCAGGCCAGAAAGCCAAGTGCAACAACGACCCGTGCGCGAATCGCCGTTTTGCCCGCTGGCCAGAGGTGCGGCAGCAGCGCTTTAAGCGCACCCCATTCAAAGTGGCCGTCGGTCTTACGCCCCGCATGTGTTCGCATGTGCTGCAAGAATTGGTCTCCCAAGAAATAACCGCTGCAGTATAGCGAGCGGCGGGGGCAGGCTCCCGGCGGCATAGAGCCGCGCCCTAGCTCACGCGATTCCGCCCTGCTCGCTTAGCCCGATAGAGCGCCTGGTCGGCCGCCTTCAATACTGCAGTCGCAGTGTCGTGTTTGCCAGTGCGGTCAGCGACGCCGACACTGATTGTTACCGCAACGAAGTTCTCCGAACCGCGTTTGTGCCGGCGGCAGCCGCGCCGCCTGATTCCTGACCGTCATCCTGTGCGCTTCCACCGCCGACCTCAGCGCCTCAAGGTAGGGTTTAGCACTCTTTCGATCATGGCCGGGGAAGAGCACGCTGAACTCTTCACCACCACCATAGCGGTAGGCTGAGCCACCACCCCCTACCTGGTCGATCTCCAGTGCGACCATTTTCAGAACTTCATCGCCAATCTCGTGACCGTGGGTGTCGTTGAATCGTTTGAAGTGAACGATATCGATCATTGCGATGGCGTAGTGTCGCCCAAGCGCCTGCAGGTGTTCATCCATGGCGAGGCGTCCCTTCAGGCCCGTTAACTGATTACGGTAGGCAAGTTCATAGGCACTGCGACTGATCATCACAATTGATGCAATTCCAAGGCACTGTAGACAACCAGCGAGATACTGTCGCGATCAAACATGCCCCAAACTGCAACCATGGAAAGCCAGGCCGTGGCCGCAAGGGCACTCTCGTGTGTACCCCTTCGAAACCACTGGTACGCCGCGATAACGGCGGTGATAGCTGCTGCAACGGTGATGCCCGTCGGCAGTATCCAGGCGCTCGCGGCGAAACGCGTCGGCAAGCAATCTAACAGGCGAACCTTCTCAACAATTGCCGGGTTTGCCGCCAGCCATGCGACCAGGAGAACCGGCGCCAAAGATGCGACCAGCCCCGCCAAGGTCGGAATCGTGCGCAGGCCGCGCTCGGGCTGGCCGAACGCAAGGCCGCCACCGGCGATAGTGGCGATAGCGCCGAGCAGGTAAATCGAGAAGGTGGCCGGCTCACCGAGCGGTGTCTGCAACGATGTCCGAATGAGCCAATAGCTGGCGGCGGCTATAGCGAGCAGCGCACACACCCGCCGGCGATTAAAAAAAGCAGCAATCACGTCGCTGACCATAAGTGTGCCTAATGCGAGCCACTCAATAACGGGCAGTGTGAGCAATGGGTGCTCGGCGACAAGCGGTCGGGTCACCAGTGCCAGAAGGAATAGAGATAAGCCCAGGCCCGAAAAGAAGCTGGCAACGTGACGGAGAGCGACTGTCATGCGATTGGATATTGCGGGTTCAATGCCAGACAGGCACGAAGCGACCGGTGCTGATGGCGCAGACCGGAGTGGCAAGGTCCGCAGCGTCGTGCGAGGTCCTGCGCGGCGGTGCGTTCGCGGCGCCAGACTGAGTAACGGAGAACCCGGGGCCCGGGACGCCGTGGCATTGCGGCAGCTGCGCCTCGGCACAGCCTCGAGCGGTTCTCATTTCCCGCTCTAGAATTGGGCACCATAGCGGGCCATATCGCAATGACGACATGCCCAGGGTGGCGTTTTTTTACAATTCCGAACAGCGTCACCCTTGACTTCATCGGCGCCAGAACGTCCACTATCAGCTATCGCTCGATCTTCGGTGAGTCCGGAAAAGAGGTTCGGGGCGCTGGCTAATCGATTTCGCCACTCGACGGCGGACGTTTTCCAGCGCAAGTGCGGGTCGCCCGCGAGGCGCGTAGAAGCACTCTGGGCGTGGCAGAGCGATTTTTCTGAGGTTTCCAAATTACATGGCGAAAGGAGATTTTCAATGCACGTAGGCATGGCTTCGATTTTTCAAAACCCTATGCGTGATCAAGGCACCGCTGATTACGAGGTTTACCAGAATGACATGGCGCTGGCGCTGATGGCCGAAGACCTCGGTTTCGAATCAGTGTGGGGCGTCGAGCATCATTTTACCGACTACACCATGACGCCGGACGTGACGCAGTTCTTGGCGGCCGTGGGCGGGGCTTGTAAGAAAGTGAAACTGGGCACGATGGTCATCGTCCTGCCGTGGAACGATCCGATGCGAGTTGCCGAAAAGGTGTCGATGCTCGATTGCATGAGCGATGGTCGCGTGATTCTCGGCGTTGGCCGCGGCCTCGGCCGGGTCGAATTTGAGGGCTTCCGCGTACCTATGGGCGAGTCGCGCGACCGCTTCGTGGAGTCCGCCGACATGGTGTTGACCGGCCTCGAAAAAGGCTATTGTGAGTACGACGGTGAATTCATCAAACAGCCGCGGGCCCGGATTCGCCCGGAGCCTTTCCGTTCATTCAAAAATCGCACGTATGCCGCTGCCATCTCGCCGGAATCGTCCGCAATCATGGCAAACCTGGGACTCGGGATCCTCGTTATTCCGCAAAAGCCCTGGGAAGTGCATGCCGAAGAGCTTTCGGCATATAACGACCTGTTCATGAAGACCCACGGAGTACCTGCCCCGCGTCCCTATATCGGCGGGTG
>CAXGUU010000235.1:0-5296 GCA_964012875.1 uncultured bacterium | reverse complement strand
AAGCCGACGACGACTGGCGTTGGGGTCATATGTAACTCGCCACGCTGCCGCGCGATAAGCGCCAAAAAGACGAACGCCGTGAACGCGCGAATCAATACGATCACTTCCGGGGCGCCAAAATGGGCGACGTAGCGCCCGAGTGGGTACGACGTCGCCCACAGGATACCCATGGCAACGAGTTTGATATGGATCGATGCCACGGCAGGCGGTTATCCGATGTTGCGACGTGCTTGAGATGAGGCCGGCAGTATAACGGCCCGTGGAATGGGCGGCCCGCTTCTCAGAGGCGATTGCTGATGGTCCAGGTGATGCTGTGATCACCTCGTTCTACCGTGACCTCTTTCACCCGTTGCTGCGAACGCAGTGCACCGACCCACAGTTCGCACCAGCATTGGACAACATCGTCGCCTGTGCCTGCCGGCACCCCGCGCCTGATCGACAGCCCTTCCTGCACGAGTGCGACCAAACCATTTGCCATGGTGCGACGGCTGACACTGTCGCCCATGCCTTCAAAAAGCATCGTCAGGAAATCAGCCGCATCCTCACAACTGCCATCGACAGCACCGATTTGTGTTGCGATCTCCTGAAAATAAGTGAGCCCGATCAAACGCGCCGCCCGGCAGCCTATATCAACGGCCGCATCCCGTCCGATGACGTCGATGAGCGCAGTCAGGCTGTTTCTAACAAAAGTAACGGCAAAATTGCGGTTGGCATTGGCCAGGCGCGCCTCACTCCACTCGGCCGATGGCAGTTCCGGTTGCGCGTTGGCATCAAAGGGCGGCGGCATTTCGTCGCGAGCGAACTGCAGCCGCTCGTCGTCAGAAAGGTCCTGCTCGAACTCCCTGAAGTAGCCACAGAATCCGAATTCGCCGGTCGCGTCTTCAGAGACGCAGACAAAGCCAAGGCGGGGGTTATTCAGCGTCACGCCGTTCTGCGCGTACCAGCCACGCATAAAACCGCGTCCCGATTCGACCGGGATGCCGCAGATCGTCGGCCCCGCAAACATCCAGCGCGGATAACGGAACCGTACCCAGGCCTTGGTCGGCGATTCCTCGGCGTACTCGACCGGCACACCGCCAATAGAATTGGACAGCACGTGATATCGCGCGCAGGCCACCGCGTGCGGCAACCCGGTGAGGCCCAGTTTTTCGAAGCTCTGGAGGAAGAACTGCTCATGCTGCCCGCGAAACAGCCGGAACATCCACTCGCCCGAAACGTCGTCACCCTGCTCACGGGCGACCATAAGTTGCAGGCCCAGGAAACAGGCTTGATGCAACGTGGCCAGTGCGTCGCTGACGATTCGCTGACTACTCACTGTCTATGCTGCCGCACGTCGGCGCAGCTTCATCGGCATGCGCTTGATACCGCCGATAAAGTTGGACTGCACGCGTTCGATAGGCCCGGTTATTTCGATGCCCTCGTAGCGAGACAACAGCTGCTCCACCGCCACCCTGAGTTCGTCTTTCGCCAATGGACCGCCCAAACAAAAATGTGGCCCGGCGCCGAAGCCCACGTGCAGGTTCGGATGCCGCGTGACATCAAATCGATCCGGTTCGTCGAACGCCGCCTCATCCCGATTGGCTGATGCCAGCCACAAGACCACGCGGTCACCTGCGGCGATGTCCTGCTCGCCAACACGTGTATCGGCGGTTGCCACCCGCATGATCGAGGTCACCGGGTCCGACCAGCGCACCAGCTCTTCAACAGCGAGGCGAATCTTCTTCGGGTCATCGCGTAGCAACTGCATTTGATCGGGATGTTCGAGCAAGGCCAGCACGCCGCCTGAAAAGGCGTTGCGGGTGGTTTCAAATCCCGCCAGCAACAAGGTTTGCGCGTTGTACGCCACTTCGGAATCAGTCATGGGTCGGTCGCCGACCCGGGCGTTGGCTAACAAGGTCAGTGGATCGCTATAGGGACAACCGCGCCGCGACAACGCAAGTTCCTGTCCGCGCCCCCTGACCCGCCGAAACCCTTCACGGATGGTCTCAGCCACCGTGCCTTGCTGAAATTCAGGATCGGTGCCGCCCACGGCCATGCGCCCCCAGGCGAGCATATCGCCCCAGTCTTCGCGCGGAATCTGCAACAGGTCGCAGATGACTGCCATGGGAATGCGCGCCGCCAGATCTTCGACCAGGTCGCACTCGCCATCTTCGGGCAGTGCGTCAAAGATTTCGTGAATCAGCGCCTCGGTGTTGCGCTCGGCGGCTTTCAGCGCCTTCGGCACAAACGGCTGCGCCACTGCCTGGCGAAACTCGGCGTGGCGTGGGGGATCGATGGTCAGGATATTGTCGCCAACACCAAAGGCCTCCTCCGCAACTTCGTCGATTTGGTCGTCCATCAAGGGCATTACGCCCTCGCGCTCTGAACTGAATAGTTCCGGCTCATTCAGCACGCGTTTCACGTCCGCATGCCAAAACAATGACCAGAAACCGTGGCCGTTCGGCCCAACGGTCCACTTCACAGGGGTGCTCTGCCGCAGCGCTTTGAACAAACCGTAATAATCACCCTCCGCGAAGAACGCGGGGCTGCAAAGTTTTTCGTCAATCGTGTTCAACATGTCTTACCAATCCAACCCATCGAGATGGCCAACGCCATGGTACGTCAGGCTACGCCGATAAGCCCCAGGTGCTTTTCGAAGGGAGAGAAATCGCGATCGACTTAGAGCAGTGGCAGTTCGTGCTCGATACAGACGCTCGCAAGACGCTATTTCCACCGGGTACCACTGCCAATCAGGCGACATCCCAACTCGCAGCAATCACTGGTTCCATTGCTGACCGCGCGTCCGAGCCCAGATCTTCTGCGCCTGCGGGCACGCTGAAGGCGGACATCGCCTGAACCAGCAGCGCGATGCCGGCGGCATCGAGGTGATCTCCGTTCGCGAGTTCGATGCTATCTATCGGTTGATGACCAGCGCTGAACCAGTTGTCGACGACGATACGGTCGTGTGCGCCAACCCAATCTATGACCAGATCGCCCTGATCATGACTGAGCCACAGATCATTCCGGGCTTGCGAGGCATGGGTGAAGGCAATTGAACCGGTGTCACCATGGCTATCCACAACGGTATCGAGCCCGGAACCGGGCCCGAACTCGAAGCGGTCATTTCCGTAACCACCGCTCATCCAGTCATTTCCTGCTCCGCCGACAATCGTGTCGTGGTCGTGATAACCACAGATGATGTCGTCACCATCGATTCAATACGCGGTAAGCGAACATGTAAATCATTACTACCGGCACATGCAGAAAGACCACGAATGCCAGACGCATGTCGTCAAAGTGCCGCCCTTCCGCTGCGATCAACACCTGGCCAACAACGATGAACAATATGGCGCGACGGACGAAGTAGCCGCGGCTCTTCGGCCCCTTCAGGCGACTACGCCAACGTCCCATTACGTTCACCGTTACACCCGTCCAAATCGCACCGCCACAATGCTGCGCTTGTTCACGGGGCTGCGCGACCACCGCTTAGTGCAGAACCGGACGACTTCGGCAGGAATATTTCCCGTCGCGTCCAATCGGGGGCAAGCCACGTTTATTGACGAAGCTCAACTTCGAAACAGTCCGCGCCTCGTTCCGATAAACGTGGTCTGTCCCCTATGCTGCCAACGGCCGACGGTGTGTATTCCGCAACAGCAATACCAACGGTGTCAGCACCACAAAGATACTGGCGATAAACCAGAAGACATCGTTGAAAGCGTTCATTTGCACATGGCGGAACATTTCGCGCGCGAGTTGAACCGGGGCGTTTGGTTCGTCAATTTCAACGCCGGTTTCGGCCATCCAGGCGTAGAGGTGGCGGTTGGTGTCGTTGATATCGGTGCCGAGGTAGTGCCAGTGAACTTGCTCCTGGCGCACCAGATAGGTACTTGAAATGGCGATGCCGATGGAGCCGCCGATGGTCCGCATGACGTTGTAAAGCCCCGCCGCCTCGGCCGTCTTCTCCGGTGGGATGGTGTCGAACGTCGCGGTCGACAACTGTGAGAATACGAACGCCATCGCCAGGCCAAACACCAGGCCCGGCATGATCAAACCCCACATGTCGACGTCCAGCGACAGGCGCGCCATGATTGCGCTCGCCACGATAGAGAGAATAAATCCGCCGCCAATCAACCAGCGATTGTCGAGCAGCGGCGCGATCCAGGTGCCGATGACAATCATCATGATCGCGCTGACCAGTCCGCGCGGCGCCAATACCCAGCCGGCGGCATCGGCCGGATACCCGAGCACGTTCTGGGCGAGCAATGGCCACATGACAATGGTCGAATACATGGCGAGGCCGTAGCCGCCCATCAGCAGGTTGCCAATCAGAAAATTCCGATCGCTGAACAGGCGAATATCAACAATATTGTTGTCGCGTTCGAGCGCGCGCACGATAAACAGCACGAAGGCACTCGCGGCCAGCCAGCTCAAGGCCCAGATAAAACCGGATTCGTACCAGTCGCGCGTATGGCCCTGGTCGAGCAGGGTTTGTAAGGCGCCGAGGCCCAGTGACAACAGAATCAGGCCAATCCAATCGGTGCGCGCATCGCTGCGTGGTGCCTCGCCGCCCACTTCGTCGGATACCAGTATCAGGCCGATGATGCCGACGGGAATATTCAGAAAGAAAACCCAGCGCCAATCCCAGTACTCGGTGATGTAGCCGCCAAGGACCGGGCCGAAGCCGGGGCCCGCCATGATCGCGAGCCCCCAAATCGCCATGGCCTGTGTACGCTTCTCGCGCGGAAAAGCATCGAGCATGACCGACTGCGAAATGGGCACCAGTACCGCGCCAAACGCGCCCTGAAAGAAGCGGAAGCTGACCATGCTGGTCAGGCTCCAGGCAAAACCACAGGCGGTCGAGGTCACGATGAAACCGGTGATGCCAACGACCAGCACGGGCCTGCGACCGAAACGCCCGACGAGATAGCCGGTCAGCGGCATGACAATGGCCGTTGATATCAGATACGAGGTAATCATCCACGTAATCTGATCGGGTGTTGCGCCGAAACTGCCCATCATGTGCGGTAAGGCCACGTTGACGACCGTGGTGTCGAGCACCTCAAGCAAGGTCGTCAGCATGACGCCGATGACGACCGGCAGCGCAACCGGGGGCAATGCCCCGTCGGTAAGCGGGGGACTGGTGCTCAATCGACCACTTCAACCGCGACCGTGGCGCTCGCGCCCACGCGTAGCGGTCGAACGTTGTCGGGATCGTCGTGCCGTGGGTCAATAACAATACGGACCGGGAAACGCTGCGTCACCTTGACCCAGTTGCCGGTCGCGTTCTCCGGCGGCAGCAGCGAAAACACGGCACCCG
>CAXGUU010000234.1:0-5313 GCA_964012875.1 uncultured bacterium | reverse complement strand
GTACGGCCCCGCGTTGGCTTCATACCGACGACGCCATTGCAGGCGGCCGGAATCCGAATCGAACCGCCACCGTCATTAGCGTGCGCGATCGGTACCATGCCACTGCCAACCGCAGCGCCGGCACCGCCTGAAGAGCCTCCAACAGAATGGTTCAGGTTCCACGGATTACGCGTCGAGCCGTATACCAGCGCTTCGCTGTTGGCGTTAAATGCCATCTCCGGCGTCGTCGAAGTACCCACGGTGATCAGGCCTGCGTCTCGCATGCGAGTCATAAGCTCGGTGTCGGCATCAAATTGAATGCCTTCGGCCAGGCGGGAGCCGGCCGAGGTTTTCATCCCTTTGAAATGCATACCGAACTCTTTCACCAGGAAAGGTACGCCATGGAACGGGCCCTGGCCCTTGCTCCCTCGAATTTCCTTCATGGCGTGGTCACGAAGCACCTGGGCGACACAGTTGACGTCAGGATTGACCCGTTCGATCGCGTCGATCGCGCAGTCAACGAGTTCCTTCGGCGACACCTCGCGGCGGCGTACCAGGTCAGCCAGTCCGAGACCGTCATAGCTGCTGTATTCGTCGAAATTCATATTTTCTGCTCCCCAAAAACTGATTTCATAAATCTTACGTACTGATGTTTGTAGCTCCGGCTGCATTACCATGTTCGACCATGGCGATACTGTGCGTTAACGGCGTATTCAATCCGATTTTTTCTTCGCTCGCGACCTCGTAGGCGGCCCTGTTAATAGCATGCTCAGCGTCGATCAGACCGTAGCTGTTGCTCACCCAATAACACAATCGCCATGTCACACCATGGTCACCCGTCTGTGCGACCTGCGCGACAGCGGGCTTTTCATCGTTAATACTTTTTTCGCGCTCGCAAGCGGTCTCCCAGATCCGATGGAAAACTTCGTCGACACGGCCGGCATCAATGCCGTATCCGATTTGAAATTCACTCGTTCGCATCAAGCCTTTGCTTGAAGTGCGGCTTAAGATCTCGACTTTACAGCCACGCAACTTGGCATTGGGTACGATGATGATGTGTTTGGATCGCAAATCACGCAGGCGGGTTTGCGTGAGCGTGGTTTGAATCACAATCGCCAGCAGACCCAGTTCGTCAACCTCGATCAGGGTACCGGGCTCAATGTCACCGTTGTACAGAATGATCAGGCCGTGAATATTGTCGGGAGCCCAGAAATCCTTGGTCGAAAACAGAACGATCAGCAAGCCACCGAGGACACTCGTGGCCTTGAGCCAACCCGTCATACCCCAGATATTGATCACGACCAGGATGACCACGATGCCGGTCAGAATCAGCGTCAGCAATGAAAATATTTCTGACTGGTAGGTTTCGGTGTGGTACTCAACGCCGTCGATTTCGCGCATCCGCCCGTAGCGGCGCTCAATCTGGTTGGCTACGACGTGATAAAGCAGGATACCAACCAACAGTATCAGTCCGGTCTGCGACAACTGTTTCGAAAGATTTGCGAACAAAACAGCGCTGAAATAAAGCACAAACAGCAACACATTGACCGCTCTCAAGGTGTAAATCCGGGTCCCGACTACGGTCTCGTCGCTGGACGGCCGCACAATGTCGACGATTGCCCGAGCGAACAGAAATAACGCCAGGTTGAATGCCAGCACGGCATAGTCGAGACCATCGAACACCGTGAGTTGCTGGATTATGAAATCCATCATCTCAACCCGTAGCGGCCGCTTGCCCGCGGCAGCTTAATCGACCACATTGATTTCAACCTCGCCCAGGCCCTCGATGCGGAAAAGACACGTCTCCGGCTCTAACGGCATGCGCGTCGGCACCATGCTGCCAGTGGCGATGACATCACCGGCGCGCAATCCCCGCGACCCGCTGGCGAGGTGATTTGCGAGCCAGGTCAGGGCGTTGAAAGGATGCCCCAATACATCTTCGCCTCGGCCGCGATCGAGAACATCTCCGTTTCTGAACAACACGCCTTCGAGTCCGGCCAGTTCGGGCCACTCATCTGACCACGACCCGAGAACAACGCCGGCGTTCCAGGAGTTGTCTGCAACCAGCGAATAAATATCGGTCTCGCCGTAGTCCGCGCAGCGATCGTCTACCACTTCGAAGGCCGGACACACCGCGTCAACGGCGGCAGCCACGTCCTCCGCAGAGAACGGCGCCCGGGACGGCGCCAGATCTCGGCCCATGAGCACCGCGATTTCGCATTCCATGCCAAGCTGACCAAAATCAGCGCACGATACCGCAACGCCCGATGTCAGCACCCGATTTTTGAGCACGGCCCCGGCGATCGGCGAATCGATACCGAGCAGCGCCTGCATACGCGGCGATGTCAGACCGACTTTGTAGCCGACGATGGCATTGCCGGTACTTGCAACTAGCCGCTCGACATAGGCGTTCTGTATCGCGTAGGCCTCGGTAATGGTGTCGATTCGATCCTGGCCGGCGAATGATTTGAACGGCAGACCGTCGCGATGTGCATTGAACAAGTGATCGGCCCGTTGTTCGATTCGCTGTCGCACTGACCTTGCTCTCCTCCTGCTGCGGACTCCCGGGTCACATCTTCGCGCAATCGGGAACGCCTGAACAGTGGAAACGCGGCCCGGAGTCGATTAGTTTCCCGTTTCAGCATTCGAGAACTGCGCACGAAGATGACCGACGATCACATCGCGATAGTCAAACCTGAAACAGTTACGCCCGCCTGGATCACTGAAGCGCTGGCGCAAAATGATATCCCTGCGACGGTGACATCGATTGAGACCGAAACGGTCGGCACCGGGCAGCTCGGCGAAACACGACGCTTCCATCTCACATACGACGGCACCCGACCGGACGACGCGCCCGCGTCGGTCGTAGGCAAATTTCCGTCCGACGACACCACGGCCGCGACGACCGGCAAGGAGATGGGGTTCTATCGCGCGGAACTTATGTTTTACAAAGAACTGGCTCACCGCACATCGATCAATACGCCCCGCGTGTATGTTGCCGAACTCGATCCGAGTAACGATTTTGTGTTGCTGTTTGAAGATCTTGCACCTGCCGTTCAGGGTGACCACATGTCCGGTTGCGGCGTCGAAGATGCGCGCCTGGCCTTAAGCGAAGCTGCGCGACTACACGCTTCGTTCTGGAATGACAGGGAACTCGAGCAACAACCATGGTTGTATATGCCCGAAGGTGCGCAGGGGTTTTACACCACCGCACTGGTCGAAAGCTCATGGGAGTATTTTGAAAAAGCCTATGCCGCTCAAATGGACCCCGACGTCATTCGACTGTGCGACCATTTCGTGCGCAACCATGCGGCCTGGAATAAACCGCGCTTGAAAAACCGGTGTTTTTCGCACAACGATTTCCGCGTTGACAATATGCTGTTCGGTGGTGACCGCGTCGCTGTGGTCGACTGGCAGACCAGCAACTATCTCGGCAGCGGTATGGATGTCGCGTATTTTCTGGGTAGTGCGTTTGATCGAGAGACACGACGTGCGGTGGAGCGCGATTTATTACGCGAGTACTACGACGACCTCACGGCCCGAGGCATCTGCGGCTATTCGTTCGACGAATTACTTGACGATTATCGCCACTACAGCTTTGCGGTGCTGGTCGTTGCGATTGCGGCAACCGTTATTGTGAAAAAGACCGAGCGTGGCGATCAGCTTTTTATGAAAATGGTCACCGATGGCGCCTACCAGGCCATCGACAACGACGCCGCCGATTTATTATCGGCCTAGTGCGATGTCCCATGAAGGTCTTCCGTAATTCGTCGGTCGCTGTCGCGCCCGGCTACGTTGCTCCTCCTTGCGCAGAGCGCGCCACGCGACGCCGGCGCGCCTTGCCAGGCGCAAAATATACGGCGCGAATTTCGAAACATCTTCATGGGACAGCACACTAGGGAGTCAGCCTTGCGCCTTGCCAAACCACATCTCGATCTGGGCATGTTTACCAATGACATTGAGGCTGAAGGTCACTTTTGGTCGGAAGTCGCCGGCCTCAGGCTGGATCATGAACTGGCGCTTGGTCAGGGCATTATCCAGCATCGTTACGACGCCCACGATTCAGTTATCAAGGTGAACCATCAACCGGAGGCGTTTGCACCCATGCCACCATCCGGGCTTGTGGGCCTGACCATTGCCCGTAACGACGCAGAAATCTGGGAAGGGTCCCATCCAGGCGGTGAAACCGTGCGGCTGGTGCCGACCGGCGTCGATGGCGTCGTTGGCATTGGCGTCACTGTATCGACACCGGACCCGGACCGCATGATGAAGTTCTACCTCGAAGCGATGGAATTTGATCGCGCGGGACCATTCACGGCGCGCTGCGGCGACAGCCTGCTATTCGTGGTTGAAGGCGCGGGCGGCACCGATACGGATGACTTTATCGGTCCTAATTTTCGTTATCTGACGGTGCAGATATTCAATGCCGACGAGGCCTGCGGGCAAATCGTTGAACGCGGGGGGCGCCTGGGGCGTGCGCCGATCACACTTGGCGAGGTCGCGCGTTACGGCTTTGTGCTGGATCCGGACGGCAACTGGATCGAAATATCCGAACGAGCATCCCTGACAGGCGTGGTGCCACCGCAGTCTCGCTAGGAACCCCTGTCAGCGCGGTTTGATGCCGCGCAAGATACTGTATCCACCGGCGACCGGAATGCGCTCGATCTTCTCGAGGCCGGTCGCTTCAAACCAGCCTCGGTATTCCGATTCGGTGTAGGCTTGACCATTGTCATAAACGTTTAAGAACATAACGTTCACTGCAACGGCGTCAGGAGGCGACAGGCGCGAGTCATCGAGCATGCGTCCGAACGCGAACAACTCGCCGCCGGGCCGCAGCGCCTGCACGCAGTTGATGACCGTATTGGCCGCATCGGCGGCAGACATGACCTGCAATACCGACCGCAGCACGACCGCATCGTAGGACCCGGACGGTGCTTTGCCGACGAGGTCGACTTCAACCACATCAACCCGCTCTTTGTACTGGGTCCCGCCGATCCGTTCGCGCGCGATCGGGGCTACGTTAGCAAGTTCGGCGACCGTCGCGCGCAGCTCGGGACACAGCTTGGCCAGTCCGACTGCAAGTCCTCCGGCACCACCGCCAGCGTCAAGCACATGTGCGAACCGACTCATGTCGAATTCTTTGTGCAGGCGGCGGGCTGAAGCCCCCGCACCGGCGTCGATGCCAAGGATAAAGTCACGCAGCTCAGACTCAGACATGCAGGAGAAATCGTGCTTCGCCTGCGGCTGTCCGCTGCGAATGGATGCTGCCGTGTGCATGGTTGAAGACCACATGTCGGCATAGGCGGAGTTCATGCCGCCGATGTATCGGGGCCG
>CAXGUU010000233.1:0-5347 GCA_964012875.1 uncultured bacterium | reverse complement strand
CGACCAAATCACCGGCGGCGAAGTTTTTGCACCGGACTTTGTGCATCAAGTCGCACCACGACTGGCCGGGATCAAAGCACTGAAATTGAGAGATCCGGGCAAAGGTTACGATGGTGTCGCGAGCTACGAAATCCTCGGCAAGATTACAGCCCCTGATGGGGTTGGGCACGCGCTGGCATTCAGACGCGAGAATGCAATCGAGCCCTGTCTTGGAAAAGCGACGGTGCCATCGCCTCTGACCATGACAATATTCTTCGCGCCTGATTCCAACGCCGACGACCACCTTGACGAGCTGGGGCGGATCGTCGAACTGGAAGTGAATGCGATAGTGGACGCCGGCGCAACGGAAATTCAAATCGATGCGCCGAGTGAAGCCATTGCCCTCGCACTTAAACAGCGCACGGTGGCGGAAATCGCCGCGACCTTACACCGCCCCTTACAGGCTATTCCTTCGTCGGTTTGCCGCAGTATTCACTTTTGCCTGGGAGATATATCACGCAAGCCGGCAACAGAGGTGCAAAACCTGCGTTCGCTGTTGCCTCTGGTTCAGTCACTTGAAGGCCAGATCGACCGCGTGCATTTTGAAGCGTCATACGCCGGCCAGTGGCAGGACCGCGCCCTGCTCGCGGAAGTTCCGGCATCCATCGAGGTGATTGCGGGCATCGCCGACGTCAAAACCGCGCCCGAATCCGTGGCGGCGCTGAAAACCAAAATCGATGCGTTACTCGAAGTGATACCGGCCAACCGGCTATTGGTGGCGACCTCGTGCGGATGCGGGCGTGTGCCCCACGACGAGGCGATACGCCTGACGCGGAACCTGGTTAAGGCGGCCGGCGGCCAATAGGTCCAGCGCGCCACATCGATCGACTGCACAGACTCGTTAAACAGGGTTTGAAATAGCCTGCGGCGGACCGCCACCGGGCATCGAAACGCGGCCGGATTTGACGCACCACCGCTTGAAATGCGCGGCGCTCCCATGTCATTCGAATGGCTGGCCCGGGTCCGCGGAAACACGCCCGGCAACAATTCGCCCTTTTTCCCGAGGGGTTCATCGTGGTAAAAATCCCTTGAAAGCCACTCGGTGTCCCGCCGCCGGGGAAGACAGCACCTCAATATGGAGAAAAACAATGAAACTCTTAAGTTCTCTAGGCCCCAACCCGCGCGCGGTGCGCATGTTCATGCTGGAAAAGAATATTGCCTTACCGACGGAGGAAATCGATCTCCTGAACGCCGAGAACCGCAGTGGGCCTTATGCTGATAAGAACCCTGGAGCTCAAATGCCTTCACTCGAACTCGATGACGGAACGGTGATCGCGGAAACCGTTCCAATTTTCGAATATCTGGACGATAAGTTCCCCGACACGCCACTCGTCGGCAGCAACTCGGAGGAACGGGCCGAAGCGCGCATGTGGCAGCGACGCGTTGAACTCAAAATTACCGAACATATCTACGCAGCATTCCGCTACGGACCGGGCCTGGAAATGTACTCTGCGCGTCAGTCCGTATTTCCTGACATGTTCGATGACCTCAAAAGCCACATCGATATCGGTGTGACATGGTTGGATGGTTTGATGGATGGCAAGACCTTCTTGTGTGGCGAGCGATTTACATTTGGCGACATCATCTTGTATTGCGCACTCGACTTTTCGCATGGCGTTGGACTCGCGCCCGCGAATATCGGCAGTAATATCGAGCGTTGGTTCGAGGGTATAAACGCACGACCAACGGGGGCTGCCAGTTTGCACGAAGGTGGGACAGCTGCGGGATTCCGCGGCGTTTAACGACTTTTACGTGGGGGTGTGCTTTCCGCGCCGTAAAGCTGAGAATAGGGCCATCCTTTTTCCGGTTGAGTGTTATGCAGATATTTCAGGAGATTGACCATGAATGATCTTAAAGAGCGGCGCGAGGCCGGATCTTCAGACCTTGTCAATTACGATGCGATTGTCATTGGAGCCGGGTTCGCTGGCATGTATGCCCTGTACCGCTTACGCGATTCAGGGCTGTCGGTGAAATGCTTCGAAGGTGCCCGCGGCGTTGGCGGCACCTGGTGGTGGAATCGGTATCCCGGTGCCCGGGTCGATTTTCCGAGCGCCCCCTACTATGGCTACAGCTTCTCCAAAGAGTTGCTCGATGAATTCGATTGGGAAGAACGCCAACCGTCCCAGGACGAAGTGCTGCGTTACCTGAACTTCGCCGCGGACAAGCTTGATGTCAGGCGCGACATTCAATTTGAAACCTGGATCGACCAGGCTGAATTCGACGAACAAACGAATCGTTGGAAAGTTACCACGCATACGGGCGAACACTACTCAGCGCAATTTTTGATTTGTGCGCTCGGCTCTTTGTCGGACACAAACACGCCCGACATTCCTGGCATCGATGATTTCGCCGGGGAGATGCTGCACACCGGCCGGTGGCCGGAAGAAGGTGTCGATTTCGCTGGCAAACGTGTCGCCGTGATCGGTACCGGCTCTTCGGGTATCCAGTCCGTTCCGGTTATCGCCGAACAAGCCGGGCACCTGACTGTATTCCAGCGTACGCCGCAATACAGCATCCCCGCGGGCAACCGGCCGGTGCATCAAAGCGAACTCGACGATGCACGCGACAACTGGGATGAACGCAAGGCGTTCATGGCGGAATCACCTTTGGGTATGCCCTACCCCATGTCAGAAAAGTCGGCACTTGACGATACGCCCGAAGATCGTAACGCACTGTACGAACGCCTGTGGGAAGAAGGTGGCCTGCACATGTTGTTCAACAGCTATCACGATCTGCTCAGCAACAAGGCCGCGAACGACACTCTGGCCGAGTTTATCCGCGGCAAGATCAAGCAGATCGTCAACGACGAGGATACCGCCCGGAAACTTATGCCGGATTACATCCTCGGGACCAAGCGCCAGGTAATCGATTGCGGTTATTTCGAGTCGTACAACCGAGACAACGTTTCTCTGGTTGATTTGCGCGAAGATCCGATCGAGAAAATCACCAGCGACGGCATCGTTACTAAAGAAGGCGAACACCCGACTGATATCCTGGTGCTAGCGACCGGGTTCGATGCCATTACCGGTAAATTGCTCAAACTGAACCCGGTAGGACGCAACGGACTCGATCTCTCGTCGGCCTGGAAGGAAAAATTCTATACCTATCTGGGACTGACCATTCCCGGTTTCCCGAACCTGTTCATGATTCACGGTCCGCAGTCGCCCTGCGTATTATTCAACATGCCGATGGGCGGCGAGCGAGCCAGCGACTGGATCCGCGAGTGCATTACGCACATGCGCGAGAATGGCATTGCCACAATCGAAGCGATGCCGGGCACCGAGAATGGCTGGGCCGAGAACGTCGATGAAGCGGCTAAGCTAACGCTCTTTCATGGCACCGATTCGTGGTATTCCGGAGCAAACATTGCAGGCAAACACCGGCAGTTCATTGTTCATACCGGTGGCCAGGAATTTTTTGACCACATCAATAAGGTTGCGTCGAACGGCTACGAGGGCTTTGCGCTCGATTCAGAGCCGGCAGCGTTGGAGAAGCCACAGGCAAGGTCCGGCGGCTAAGCTGGACGCAAAAAGCTTTCCACGAACCACAAGGGTCTGGTCCAGGACCGCGGAAAGGCTGCGAAATCCCCGGTACGACGTAATCATCAATGAAATCCGCACTCGTGATCATCGACGTACAGACCTGTTTCACGACGCCCAACGAGGCCTACGACGAGGCAATCGCGGCGGGGGAACCGGATGTATTTTTTCCGCGGGTAAACGATCTGGTCATACCGAAGTTGCAAACCTTGCTTGCCGCATACCGCTCGGCCGAGCTACCGATTTATTTCACCGAAATGGGATCGCTGCGAGCGGACGGAAGCGATCTGCCAAGCGCCTTGCGCCAGGCCAACACGATTTCTATCGAGGCGACCGGCAACGCTGTGATTCCGGCCCTCGATGAACCCGGCTCAAGAACAGATGCGCGCATTGCGCCCCGGGACGATGAAATCGTCTTCCGTAAGACGACCACCGGCACACTGGCCTCTACGCCGCTCGCTCAGAACCTGCGGGCACTGGGCTGCGATCACGTGTCGGTAGCCGGCATCGTCACGGATTGTTGCGTCGCCCAGACCTCGCGCGAACTCGCCGATCAGGATTTTTCCGTCACTGTCATCGAGGATGCGTGCGCCAGCTACAACCCGGCACATCACACCGCAATCCTCGAAATCTTTCAGAATTTTTATGGCGCGGTGGATTCGGCGGATGCTGTGATTACATCTTTGACGTAACGCCGAATCAGCAGAGGAACCGGCGCATAATGGGGTCGGGTTCTCCACCAGGAAGCGACCTCTGCCACGATAAATCGGTTGGTCGACCATCCGGTTATTCGCAACATCTTTCCACATCGACTGAAAACGACACCCCGCGCTTCATGAAACCATGCGGCGCATGCTTGTCCGCGCACCAGCCTTCGCCAGATAATTGCGGACGCTGCTCGGTATACTCGCGAGAATGCATCCCGCCGACCGTTTGGTGGTCGGTCACCGTAGGGCCGCCGTCGATTATCACCGCGGTCACTGATGATCTCAGCAGCAATATTACGGGCGTACGCCTGTAACGGTGAGTGCGCCCTAGTCGATGCTGAATCCCTCGTACCCATTCGCTGCGACTGCCCCCGACTTCGCGAGAAACGTGGGCACCCCGCCCACGTAATTCAGAAATACTCGTTTCTTGCCCGGAATGTTCGACCCCATCAGCCAGGAGTCGTTCTTCACGAACAGGGTCTGGCCGGCTGTTTCAAGGACATGGGCTGTCCACTCATCTTCGGCTGCCGGGTTCGCTTCAATGCGCGTGTGGCCGTGCGCCTCCAGGTGCGAGATGCAGTTGGTGATCCACTCAACGTTATGTTCGATGCAGCGAGGGACGTTGCAAAAACTGGTCGTGCTGTGGGGGCCGCCGGCGAAAAACATATTGGGGAATCCGCTTGCACAAACGCCAAGGTAGGTGCGCGGACCATCTGCCCACTTGTCCTTCAGTTTCACGTCCTGCTCTCCCTGGATATCGATTCGATTCAGGGCCCCGGTGACTGCGTCAAACCCTGTCGCAAAAATCACGACATCAAAATCAAACGTCGATTCGGTGGTCTCCAGGCCACTCGCGGTGAAGCACCGCAAAGGCGTGCGCTTGAGATCAACCAGGTGAACATTGGCCTGGTTGTAAACCTCGTAGTAACCGCTTTCCATGGGTTGACGTTTTGAGCCAAAGGCATGATCTTTCGGTGCGAGGCGTTCAGCGACCTCGGGATCGTCGACTCGCGCCCTGATCTTGCCGCGGGCAAACTCGGCCGCCGTTTCATTGGCCTTCTC
>CAXGUU010000232.1:0-5365 GCA_964012875.1 uncultured bacterium | reverse complement strand
AAGGAAGTGCTCTACCGACTGAGCTATATGGGCCCGGCAAATCAGCTAGGAAAAAACCTCAAGCAATCAGTCCGGTTCCTGTTGCCGCAGGATAGCGGGTTACAGCTCATTACTTATGGCTTGTTTCACAAAATTTATATTGGAGCGGGTGATGGGAATCGAACCCACATCATCAGCTTGGAAGGCTGAGGTTCTACCGTTGAACTACACCCGCCTGCTGCTAATAGACGACTACGCGTATCCCCACCACTTGAAAGCCCGACATTTCTGCCTGGTGGAGGGGGTAGGATTCGAACCTACGAAGGCAGAGCCGGCAGATTTACAGTCTGCTCCCGTTGACCGCTTGGGTACCCCTCCAAAATGGTAGCCGGAAATTGTCGAAAGAAATTGCCTTTATGTCAATACTTTCAGCCGCGTATCACTTCGCCCGTTATGCCATCGCGAATCCGGGACGGCCCGGCGCCGATCGCCAGCGGTCCAGGCACATAAATATCGACCAGCGCACCAAAATCGCGCCTGGCGGCCACCAGCGAGCGATGTACCGGGTGCCCGGTACGATTTGCGCTGGTTGAGATTAATGGCCCCGCCAGCTCGCAAATCCGGCTGGAACGCGGGTGAGATGTCATTCTAACGGCAAGGCAGCCCTCTCCATCGATGAGCCAGGTCGGGGCCGAAACCGCTGCCGGCAACCGCCACGTATAAGGGCCTGGCCAGCTTTCGAATATCTCCGCCAAATAAGGGGTTTTGAGTGCAACCAGCCCTCGGATCTGGTCGAGGTCGCCGGCGATCACCAGAAAATGATGGCTCGAAGGCCTCGATTTCAGCGCTCGGACACGTTCAATCGCGTCTGGTCTGAATGCGCTGGCAGCCAGACCAAGCACGGTTTCCGTTGCGTGAACCGCTATTCCGCCGGCACGAATCGCTCGTGCAGCCCTGAATGCGTGCCAGTCGATAAGGGTGCCGGCACCGGCTCGTGGGTCGATTGTCTCAGCCATCTTCCTTCAGACTGGCGCGCTGCCGCAAACAATTTCAGTGCAACGCGTCCGCCGCTCAGCTCTTTTTCGCTCGCCCGCCACGACGGCCGCGTTTAGCCGGTGCTGCTTCGAGCAACGCTTTACATTCGTCCAGGCTCAGGGCTGCAGGATCAGTCTCCTTCGGTACCCTGGCATTCTTTTTACCATCCGTAACGTAGGGCCCGTAGCGCCCGTTAAGCACTTTGATCCCGCAATCTTCAAAAATCTGGATTTGTTTGGCAGCGTCCGCCTTTTTCTTTTCTTCCACGAGCTCTATCGCACGCTCAAGAGTGACCGTATAGGGATCATCCTCCTTGCCAAGACTGGCAAATTTGCCATCAAACCGTACGTAAGGTCCGAACCGCCCAATATTTACCGTCAATTCGACCCCATCGGGCATTGCGCCCAGCTCGCGCGGTAATTTGGTCAATTCGAGCGCTTCCTCCAGGGTAATTGCGTCCATTTTCTGCCCAGCCCGCAACCCGTAGAACTTGGGTTTTTCTTCATCCTCGACGTTCCCAATGATGACGTAGGGCCCGTACCGTCCCATGCGAACGGCGACAGGCTTACCGGTTTTCGGATCGGTACCGAGCTCGCGTGCCTGGTTGGCTTCCTGCCGCGAAACGTTCTCTTCCTTGTCTTTTACGGTTTCGACAAACGGCTCCCAGAATTCCCGCAGCAGGGGCACCCACTCGCGCTCACCTCGCGACACAGCATCCAGCTCGTCCTCCAGCTTCGCGGTAAATTCATAGTCAACGTAGCTGGCAAAATGATTGGTCAAAAATGCGTTGACGATGCGACCGATATCAGTCGGCTGAAAGCGCTTTTTCTCTAGCTCAACGTATTCGCGCTGGATCAGGGTCGAGATGATTGAGGCATAGGTCGACGGTCGGCCAATACCAAACTCTTCAAGGGTTTTGACCAGACTCGCCTCGGTGTAGCGTGGTGGTGGCTCGGTGAAGTGCTGCTCATTGCGGATTTCCTTGAGCCGAATCTTCTGATCAACCTCAAGTGGCGGCAGTGCCTTGTCTTCCTGCTCGGCTTCATCACTACCCTCAAGGTACACGCTCATGAATCCCGGGTTGGTGATCGTGGATCCAGTCGCGCGGAAAATTCCGATTTCGCCGGCTTTGAGGTTGGCCGAAACAGTGTCGATGGTGGCGTGAATCATCTGGCACGCAACCGTACGTTTCCAAATCAGATCGTAAAGCTTGAATTGATCATCAGACAGATGGCTTTTGATTTCGGCGGGAACCCGCAGACACGATGTCGGACGAATGGCTTCGTGAGCTTCCTGCGCATTCTTGGAGCGCGTTTTGAAAGCGCGCACTTTTGCAGGCAACTGTTCCGCACCGTAGCGATCCTGGATAAAACCTCGAAGTTCATCCAATGCTTCCTGCGCCAGTGTCAGCGAGTCGGTTCTCATATAAGTGATAAGCCCGACGGTGCCCTCGCCTACATCTATGCCTTCATACAACTGCTGCGCAGTGCGCATGGCACGCTGCGCGGTGAAACCCAGTTTTCGCACCGCTTCCTGTTGCAGGGTGGAAGTGATAAACGGCGGTGCCGGGTTTCGCTTGCGCTGCTTTTTGTCGATTTTAGCGACGACCAGTTCACCGTTCGTGGCTGCGACCAGTTGTTCGCGAATCTCCGCGGCCTGATCGGTATTGGTCACGGTAAATTGCTTTACTTTCTCGCCGTCCAACTCGTAGAGCTTGGCGACGAAGGTTGCTTTGCCTTTTTTTAGATCGGCTTCAATCGTCCAGTATTCACGCGGCTTGAATTTCTCGATTTCGGCCTCTCGCTCACAAATCAGGCGTAAGGCCGGGCTCTGGACACGGCCGGCAGACAGTCCGCGTTTTATTTTCTTCCATAACAGCGGCGAAAGATTGAATCCAACGAGGTAATCCAGTGCGCGACGGGCCTGCTGCGCGTTAACCAGATCCATCGAGACGGTGCGCGGAGACTCGATCGCCTCTTTTATAGCCAGCTCCGTAATTTCGTGGAAAACAACGCGGTGGATGTCCTTGCCGTCGAGAATCTTCCGATCGCGGAGCAGTTCCACCAAGTGCCAGGAAATGGCCTCGCCCTCGCGGTCAAGGTCAGTCGCGAGATACAGCGCGTCAGCCTTTTTCATCGCCTTGGCGATGGCATCGACGTGCTTCGAATTTCGATCGATGACCTCATACTGCATGCTGAAGTCATGGTCGGTATCTACCGCACCTTCTTTCGGTCTCAGATCCCGAACATGCCCATACGACGCCAAAACTTCGTAATCCTTACCCAGGTATTTCTTGATGGTGCCGGCTTTGGCCGGTGATTCGACGATAACGAGATTACTAGCCATCGAAGCCGATACGCGTAGTTAGGAATGATGGATCTGTTGGGGATTGCAAGGTCAGCACACGAACCGTTCGTTAATGGAGCTTTTCTTGGCCATCGTCCATTACCAGATCTTCCATCCAGATGAACGCCTGCTCATGTCCAGGTTGGTTGAACAAGACCATTAATATGATCCATTTTAGTTGACCGATGTCTATTTCGTCGGACTCGAGTGCAAGCACGCGGTCGATCACAAGTTCGCGGCTGGTCGAGTCAAGCACGCCGGCCTGCTCCAGAAAATAAATGAAACCGCGACACTCCTCGTCAAGCTTGCGTTGCTCGTCTATGCTGAATACACGCACAGAGGTTGATGCGGGCGTCGGCAGATCTTCTGAATAGGCGCGATTGATCGCCAGGTCCTGCAGCCAGTCGAACGCCTTGCTGACCTGCCCCGACTCGAATCCGGCCTCGTGCAGTTCCGATTTCAAACGATCGTCATCCGAACCCAGTTCGATCTCATCATCGATGTAGTTTTCGAACAGATAAATAAGTATGTCGATGACCGTTTGCTTCATGACGATAGTGCGGCTGGTTTCGAAGGCGCAGGCCGTTCCCAGCAAGTATTAACGTGCTCCAAAATTACTATTCTTGATCCTGGCTGATGAGATCGCCCCCGGCAGTTGGCATTAAGGATGATTACCGGATACGGCTGAATGCACCGTTCGCGTTTGCTTCTACCAGGCCGTCCAGTTCGGGCGCCGACAGCATGGAGGAAACCTCCTGAACCGTCAATCCGCTGCCCTCAACCAACTCATCAAATGTGAACTGTGCCCAACCACACGTCTCCAGCAGTTTCGATACGACAGGCGCTTGCCGCTCTGACCCGGGCGTTGGCGAGGGTGGCTGGTTGGCCGTCCCGGCATGAGGGAGATTCTGAAGTTCGTCGACAATGTCATCGATACTCGCGGTCAGCCGTGCGCCCTGCCGAATTAGATTGTTGCATCCGCTAGCCAGCGGATTAAGCACGTGTCCAGGAACGGCGAATACCTCTCGCCCATTTTCGAGTGCGTGGTTCGCCGTTGAGATGCAATCGCTGCGTTCAGCCGCTTCGACGACTACAGTCCCGAGCGGCAACCCGGCGATAATCCGATTCCGACGCGGGGAGTGGTGTTTCATCGGACGCGACCCAACGGGGAAATTCGGAAACGATGAGGCCTTTGTCAGCAATGCGCGCGGCCAGGCCACGATGTTGCCTCGGATAAATGACATCGGAGCCGCACCCTAAAACTGCAATTGTTGATCCCGGATGCCCCAGCGCGGCGTCGTGCGCGGCGCCATCAATGCCGAGTGCCAGACCGCTGACCACAGTGATCCCTCGCTCGCTCAGTTGCCCGCATCAGTGAGTCCGCATCTGCGGGTTCGTCCTGCGTCCATAGCTGTTAGACGACCTCACGGCCCGCGTGGCTGTTTCGCTCAAGCGCGGCGTTTTACGCAAGCACAGTTTGCAACTGCATCACGTCCATTCCCTTGCCCACGTGAGTCGAGTGTAACGAGTCGACGTACGCGATGAACGGCTATGAGCGCGCAAAAAAAGGCGCACACGGCGGCCTTTTTGACTGTTGTCGACTATGACTAGGGATTGCGTACCTGGTCATTCAGGTTGACGTTACGCTGAGTATTCATGATCAAGGCGTAGCTGACCCGGGGGAATGTTCGGAAAACCATCAATTCTCCGGCGCGTTCGTCCGGCAACTGAACCTTCACTGCAGAAGTACCTGTGACCGGCGTGCCGACGAACTCCCGCAGCGCAGAATCGACTGCGCGCAATTCGTTACCGATGCTGGCAAGCATCCGCCCTAGCGCGCTGGGATTCTCATCTTCCCCGCGCAGGCGTGCCTCGTGTGCCTCGACATGTGCCACATCGCTGCCAATCACATCCTCGATCACCTCGCCATCCTGATAGATAGCCAGCACATGCCCGGCCTGCAATCCATCACTGTCTCCCCGATTGAGTACTACGACCTGGTGCT
>CAXGUU010000231.1:0-5373 GCA_964012875.1 uncultured bacterium | reverse complement strand
GCAGCCGGCATCGCATTCGATATCCATGCCCACCCATTTCTTGGGATCCGCATGCTGGGCGCCGGCAAACTGGCGCATGTTGTCGCCGGATTCAGTCACGGTGCGGCCAAACATGATCTGACCGACGTCGAGCGAGATATTCGGGGTGGCATTGATTGCTTCTGCGATTTCCGCGGCGCCTGATGAGAATTTGAAATCGCCCTCCGTACCGTAACTGTGAAACTGCACGTGCGTCAGGTGCGCCGGCAGTCCTTCCAGAGCCCGAATGGTCTCGAGCGTCGTCGACATGTTGCCGGGAACGCCGAGGTTGCAGCCGTGTATGTGCAGCGGGTGCGAAAGCCCGAGCTGACGCACGGCGTTGGACAGTGCGAGCAGAATCTGGCGCGGCGTGACACCATAAACTTCGTTCTTCTCGTCGAGATCGAGTTTGCGCTGGTTGAATTTGAAAGCGTTGATCCCACCCGGGTTGACGACCTTGATCGCCAGCGCCTGGGCAGCGTGCAGGGTCCAGGCTACGTAATCGCGGATATAGGCGGGGTCTTTCTTCTGGGCAAGTGCCCGAAGCAGAAAATCATCGTTACCTAGCAGCGCGTAGGCGCCCTTATCAACCATTGGTGTATCGGCCATTTCAAGGTGGGTCTGGCGCGCATTGGTCGGCAGCATGGCAGGTTCAAAACATGCGACATAACCCATCTCGGCGTAGCGGTAACCGGCAATTCGCGTCGACGGCGCGGCATGCCCGCAACCGGCATGGGGGTAACGAGGGGGACCGACGAGGTCACCGGCATGGTCTTCGGGCAGCATCATGCGCGCGATGTTGACCTTGCCTCCGCCAATATGAGTGTGTAGGTCAATGGCACCGGCCATGACCACACGGCCGCTGATGTCGATGGTTTCGGTTGCGGCTCGTGGGTTGCCGGGCTTGCGCGCGATCTTGCCATCGCGGATGTACAAATCGCGTACTTCGCCGTCAATACCGTTGGCCGGATCGAAAATGCGGCCGCCTTTCAGTCGCAGGAGCCCGCTCACGATAGTGCCTCTTTCATTGCCCGTAGTATGTCCGCAACATTCGCCAAGCGGTTGCGGCGCAGTTGCGGCAGCGCCAGCGTGGCGACGCTGTCAGTCCGAACCAGGCGGGCAAAATGATCCACGCCTGGTGTTCCCACCGGTATAAACGCAGCGTAGCGCTCGACTTCCTGCGGTTCAGTAGCCGCCACCACGATTGTCTTTTCAGGCGGGAATGCCGGCGGCGTCGGGTTGCGGCCAAAAGCATCGATCCAGAGCAAGGCATCGATGGCATCCTGCTCGATCAAATGTTGTGTTTGATTGTGCTTCGGGCCGTATTCGATGCGTTGCCCGAATGACACGCGCAACGGATAACCGGTCAGCCATGCACTGACTGCAGCAGCCGTTTGACCACCATCATCGCCGCCCAGGCTCAGAATGGCCGCCCGATTTTCGGTATTTAGCTGATCAACGATTTCGCAGACGGTCGCGATGCACGGCACCTGCGGAGCTTCCAGCGCACCGGCTGAGAATACGAAGACGGTGTAATCGGCCGCGTTCATGGCATCAACCAGCACCTCGAGCGGCTTGGTCGCCCGTGTCCTCCGTTGTTTTGGATACTTCAGCTCGCCCAGGAGCGTGCGAAGCGTCTGGTGGACGTTGTCCGCCTGACATTTAAGCTGCAAGCGGGATTCTGCTGTCTTTGAGGTACGTTTCGGGCGTCCAATATAGCCCACGCGGCGCTCACGCGCGGCTTTTCGCCCTGCGCGGGCGCGCGGTTTCAGGCATTGACGCGCGAAGTTCTCATATCGATCAGCGAGATCCAGGTCCACGATAATGACGAGGTCGGCGCGATTGCGAACTTCGGACAATGTGGTCGCATACCAACCCCGTGATTGCATCACCGTTGACACTGCAGCCAGGGCATCTCCGTGCATGTGGTCAATGATGCCGTTGACGGATTCAGCAAGTTCGATAGCGGCGCGCATGCCGTCGACGTCTGTACCAAGCCCGGCCAGCAGGGGCCGTCCGGCACTGGCCAGGATTTCCGCACCGCGTACGCAGACCCCTGAGACCGACGCCCGTTTCCCTTTGACCATGGGTTTGGTGGCAATCGGCGACCGGGCAAAGTCGGTTTTAGCGCGCTGGCAGCCCTTGCGTACTATCTGAAAGCAACCGTCCTGCGGTTGCACGGAGAGGTCGTCGCACAGCAGCGCGCAATACGGGCAGGTCGCCCGTGTAACAGCTGATTGGTTGGAACTGGCGGCAGACACGATGCAGTGGCGTTACCTACGGCGGTAATCCGTTGACGGGCAACAGATAATATGGGTTTGGTTGCCTCCACCATGCTCGCAGCCGCCATGGAAGATCGACACCAGACATTATCACACTCACTGTAGCGGCTCTAGCTGGCGACTGAAGAACCAGTACGGGGCTGTCCGCCGCGGCAGGTGCAGCAGACTTCCATATAATGGCCGTCGTTTATGGGGGGTAGAGTCGGTTGTGGAAGGGCAAACTTGTTCTGATCGGAGTGTGGTCGTGCACGCTAGTGCGCGCCTTCATCTCGGCTTCCTTGATCCTGACGCGACCCTTGGGCGGCGTTTCGGTAGCCTCGGTCTGGCGCTCAGGGACATTGTCACAACCGTGCGCGTTGAGCGGGCCGGCGCGCTGCACGTGGCCGGACCCCACGTCGATCGCGCCGCTGAAATCATTCACCGGCTGGCCAGCCATTTCGAGCAGGAATCCACACTCGCCGTTACGCTGGAACGCACGATTCCACAGCACGCGGGGCTCGGATCCGGAACCCAGCTGGCGCTGGCTCTCGGCCATGCCTTGGCCCGCTATTGGCGGGTTGAGGTGGATACGCGGGAGATCGCGCGACTACTGGGCCGCGGCAGGCGTTCCGGCATCGGGTTGGCGGTGTTTGACAAAGGGGGACTGGTCGTCGATGGCGGGCACGGCAGCGCTACGACTGTGCCGCCCCTGTTGTCACATCACTGTATGCCCGAACAGTGGCGGGCGATTCTGGTGTTCGATCGGAACTGTGAAGGGATCAGCGGTGAGGTCGAAAAAGAGGCGTTTGGTCAGTTGCCTACGTTTACACGCAATCAGGCCGCCGAACTCTGCCACCAGACGCTGATGAGGCTGTTGCCGGCAGTTGCGGAAGGCGATTTTGAACTGTTTTGCGGAGCATTGGGCACGATTCAGGCGCTGATAAGCGATCATTTTTCTGCCGTTCAGGACGGACGGTTTACCAGTATGGGCGTCGGCCGTGTGATCGATTACTGCCAGCAAGCGCTCGGGTACCGGGGCGCAGGCCAAAGCAGTTGGGGCCCTACCGGTTTCGTCTTTGTTCCAGATGAGAAAACCGCGGTGGATTTGCTGACGACGCTTCAGCGTCGTTTCGCCAGCGAAAGTGGTCTGGAGATTGTGGCGATTTCACCCAACAACGAGCCTGCTCAGATCGTGTTTCAGGCCGCGGCGGAGCCCGTTGCGCTCAAAAGCTGACAAGAGCCCGTAGCGGGTGAGTTCGGGTCTCCAGAGCAGTGAGGCGGCATTGCCACTCATGATTATTGGCCGTTCCGCACGTGCCTTGACCACGTTTGCGTCGAGCCGATTCAGGCCGTACGCGATTGATTTCTTCGCAGATGCAGACTTGCAGGCACGCGCCAGCGGCTGGCTCAAGCTGCCATGGAATTCACGTATGCGCTTCGGAGCGGCGCTGGTTGATGCCGCCGACGCACTGACGGCCGAGCACGGGCCGATGCCGCTCGTGTACGGCGCCGGTTTTGAAGCGGAACCCGAGACGCTTGCGTTGCTGGAACAGCGATTGCAAGTGCTCGGTACGCCGTCAGCGACGCTCAAACGGCTTATTGACATGCCCCGGATACTCGAGGTCCTTCGGCGGGAGTATTCGATTCCGACCCCAGAAACCGTCGGCTGCTGCCCGGTCGATCGCCGCGGTTGGTTGAGCAAGCGAGCGGGTGCAACCGGGGGATTTCATTTGCGTCACGCCAACGAGCGGGGATTTGCCGGGAGCGGGCGCTATTTCCAGAAGCTGCTCGCCGGGGTCAGTGTTTCGGCGCTGTATCTTGCAGGTCCGAAAGATGTGCAAACCGCCGGGTTTTTCAAGCATCTGCAGCGCGGTTCCCGATACGGCCACGTCGGCGCGGTAACCTGGTTGAATCCATCTCAGCGCATACGCAACGCGTTGCAACGGGCGGGTGAGGCGGTGGCGCAGCATCTCGGCCCCCTCGGGTTGTTCGGCCTCGATTTCATCCAGGACAGCGCTGATCAGCTGTGGCTGATCGACATCAATCTGCGACCAACGTCCAGCCTTGAATTGCGGGACGATGCTTTTGCGTTACTCGAACAGCATGTCGCAGTGTGTTCCGCTCGATCGAGGTTGTATAGTAGCGAGCCGCAGCGACAGTGCGCCGGTCAGATTGTCGTTTTCGCCGATGCGGCATGCACGGTCGGCGACAATGTGAACTGGCCTTCTGGTGCGCGGGACATCCCGGTGAGCGGGAGTGCGATTGCGGCAGGACAGCCGCTATGTACGCTGTGTGCCGCTGGCACCAGCGAGTCTGACGTGCTGGAAAAACTGGCCCGGCACGCAAGTCTGCTCGCTCACACAATGTATCCAAACAGCGGGCCGTCAGAGCCCGCAAATATTGTAATTCGCACCGTGGGGGAGCGGACTCATGTCGGAACTGAATCTCGAAGCGGCGTGTAATGTGAACGTCGCGGTGCATCCCCTGGTTGCCCGCCTGCGCGAACGGGCGGACGAATATCGCGTCGC
Organism: uncultured bacterium; assembly: GCA_964012875.1. Taxonomy (GTDB): domain Bacteria; phylum Pseudomonadota; class Gammaproteobacteria; genus CAXGUU01. The sequence goes on along the minus strand of CAXGUU010000231.1, from coordinate 566 downwards.
CGTTGGTAAACTCGATAATGGCGTTGAATACATAGACGCGGGTATTGATGTTCCCGGTGGTTTGGAAGCAGGACGGATCATTACTGAAATTTGCATGGGTGGGCTTGGCCGCGTCGGAATCAGCGCGACGTCACCCTTTCCGCAGTGGCGCTGGCAGGTCGATGTCAGCGCCAATCACCCGGTTGTCGCCTGTCTGGGGTCTCAATACGCCGGATGGAGCCTCAACCATGGTGAAGGTAAATCGGCGTTTTTTGCGCTCGGCTCGGGCCCGGCCCGGGCCATGGGGAGTCGTGAACCGCTGTTTGAAGAGCTGGGCTATCGCACCCCCGCTGGCAAGACGGCAATCGTACTTGAAATTGACCGGCTGCCGCCGACCGAGGTGGCGGAGAAAGTCATCGAACGCTGCGGTATTTCTGCGGGGCAGCTTACGGTTATTCTGACGCCGACCAGCAGCCTCGCCGGGGGCGTTCAAATCGTTGGCCGAGTGCTCGAAGTCGCATTGCATAAGCTGCACGAGTTGAAATTTCCGCTAGGGGATTTCGTGGACGGTACGGCTTTTGTACCCC